>DASVNS010000313.1:0-7653 GCA_036383735.1 Phenylobacterium sp.
CCGAAGGTCGGCGACATGGACACCGAGCTGTTCAAGGAATTCCACCACGCGTTCGCCATGAACGCGGGGGCCTGCGTGCACCTGGAGTGCCTGTACGGCGCCAACTCGCACCACATCGCCGAGAGCGGCTTCAAGGCCCTGGCGCGCGCGCTTCGCCACGCCGTCGAGCTCGATCCGAAAACCCACGGCCATGCTCCATCGACCAAGGGCGTGCTGTAAGGAACCCCCATGCAGCGTGTCGCCCTGATCGACTACGGGTCGGGCAACCTCCGCTCGGCCGAGAAGGCCCTGGTCCGCGCCGCGGACGGGACGGCCGACATCGTCGTGACCAATGATCCCGAAGCGGTGGCCGGCGCCGACCGCATCGTGCTGCCCGGCGTCGGCGCCTTCGCCGCCTGCATGGCGGCGCTGTCCGAGCGCACGGGCGTGATCGAGGCCATGAACGAGGCGGTGAAGGGCCGGGGCGCTCCGTTCCTCGGCATCTGCGTCGGCATGCAGCTGATGGCCAGCCGCGGGCTCGAGTTCGGCGAAACGCCGGGCCTGGGCTGGATCGCCGCCGACGTCCGCAAGATCGCCACCGCGGATCCGGCCCTGAAGATCCCGCACATGGGCTGGAACACCCTGGACGTCGTCTCCGACCTGCCGATGCTGGCCGGGCCGAAAGCTGGCGAGCCGGTCTATTTCACGCACTCGTTCGCCATGTTCCCGCAAGACTCCGCCGACGTGGCGGCCTATGTGGACCATGGCGGCCGGTTCCCCGCGGCCGTCGCCCGGGACAATTTCGCCGGGGTGCAGTTCCACCCCGAAAAATCACAAGCCGCCGGCCTCAAGCTCCTGTCCGGTTTCCTGGAGTGGCGCCCTTGATCCTCTACCCCGCCATCGACCTCAAGGACGGACAGTGTGTCCGCGTCCTGCACGGCGACCTGTCCACCGCCACGGTCTTCAACACCGACCCCGCCGCCCAGGCCAAGAGCTTCGTCGAGGCCGGTTTCCATTGGATCCATGTGGTCGACCTGAACGGCGCCGTTCAGGGCAAGGCCGTCAACGCGGCGGCCGTCGAGGCCATCCTGTCGGCCGTCTCGGTCCCGGTGCAGCTGGGCGGTGGCATCCGCACGCTGGCCGACATCGAACGCTGGATCGAGGCCGGCGTCAGCCGCGTCATTCTCGGCACCGTCGCGGTGAAGGACCCGAAGATCGTGCTGGAGGCGGCCAAGCTCTACCCCGAGCAGATCGCGGTGAGCGTCGACGTGCGCAAGGGCAAGGTGGCCGTCGACGGCTGGACCGCCGACAGCGACCTCGACGCCATCACCGTGGCCAAGCGTTTCGAAGACGCCGGCGTCGCTGCCCTGATCGTCACCGATATCGACCGTGACGGCACCGTCATGGGCTTCAACGTCGACGCGTTCGGCGCCATGGCCGACGCCGTCTCGATCCCGGTGATCGCCGCCGGCGGCCTGGCCACCGTAGACGACATCGCCAAGCTCAAGGCCCGCAGGGGCGTTGCGGTCGCCGGCGCCGTGCTGGGGCGAGCGCTCTACAACGGGGCCATCGACCCGGCCCAGGCCCTGGAAATCGCGGCGTGATCCTCCTTTGCCAAGGCTTCGGAGGACGTGGACGGCTTGCGGTAGGATCTATCCTTCGAAGCTCCGAAGGAGCGAAGTAGGATGAGCTTGAAGGTCCGGGTGATCCCCTGCCTCGACGTGAAGGACGGCCGCGTCGTGAAGGGCGTCCAGTTCATCAACCTGGTCGACGCCGGCGATCCGGTCGAACAGGCCCAGGCCTATGACGCCGCCGGCGCCGACGAACTGATGTTCCTCGACATCACCGCCAGTCACGAGAACCGCGGCACGATCCTGGACGTGGTGGCCCGCACCGCCGACGTCTGCTTCATGCCGCTGAGCGTGGGAGGCGGGGTCCGCTCCGTCGAGGACGCGCGGCGCCTGCTGCTGGCCGGGGCTGACAAGATCTCGATCATGACGGCCGCCGTGAACGACCGCGACGTGGTCAGCCGTTGCGCCGACGCCTTCGGCAGCCAGGCCGTGGTGGTTTCCGTCGATGCGAAACGCGTCGGTGGGCATTGGGAAGTGTTCACCCACGGCGGGCGCAATCCCACCGGCCTCAACGCCGTGGACTATGCCGTCGAGGTGGTCGCCAAGGGCGCGGGCGAGATCCTGCTGACCTCCATGGACCGCGACGGCGCTAAGATCGGCTACGACCTGGACCTGCTGCGGGCCGTCAGCTCGTCGGTGAGCGTTCCGGTGATCGCCTCGGGCGGCGCCGGAAACAGCCGCCACCTGGTGGAGGCTGTCCAGGCCGGCGCGGATGCGGTGCTGGCCGCCTCGATTTTCCACTTCGGCGAGATCACCATCGGCGAGGCCAAGGCCGCCATGGCTGCCGCCGGCATTCCCGTCCGCCTCACGGAGCTCGCCGCCGCATGACCCGTTTCGCCAAGGTCGTCGATCGCCTGGCCGCCACGATCGAGAGCCGTCGGGGCGGGGACGCCTCCACCTCCTATACGGCCCAGCTGCTGTCCGACATGGACCGCGCGGCCAAGAAGATGGGCGAAGAAGCCGTCGAGACCGTGATCGCCGCCGCCCAGGGCGACCGCGACGCGCTGACCGCCGAAAGCGCCGACCTGATCTACCATTGGCTGGTGCTGATCGCAGCGGCCGGCGTCAGCCTGGAAGACGTCGCCGACCGCCTCGAAGCCCGCGAAGGAACCTCCGGACTCGCGGAAAAGGCAGCGCGCAAGGCCTGATTCCTCCCGCATCGGGGAGCAACTGGCTTATCCCCTGGGCTTCCGCTTCAGCGCCACATAGAGCGCGCCTTCGCCGCCGTGGTGACGCGCGGCTTCGGAGATGCCCGCGACCACGTGGGACAGCCTGGGGTCGCCCATCCAGTCGGGCGCCCGCTTGCGCAGGATGCCGTCGCCCTGCACACCCTTGCCGGTGATCACGAGGACCGCGCGCCAGCCGTCTTCGAAGGCGCGAAGCAGGAAGCCCTCCAGCGCCGCCCGCGCCCGTTCCTGGGTCATGCCGTGCAGGTCGATCCGCGCGCCGATCTCCTCACGCTCCCGCGCGATCCGGTGCTTGCGGCGAGGCTCGATGCCGTCGACGCCATAGCGAAGCGTCCGCGCCGCCTCCGGCGCGCGCTTCGGCTCGATGCGGGCCGGGGCGTCCAGGGTCTGGGGCATCGGCTTTTTCGGCGTGCTGCGGCCGGGCAGGGGATGGACGGTGGCCGCCACCATCGACCAGATCCGCTGTTCCTCGGGCTTCAGCGGCCGCTTCATCGGCGCAGGACCAGGCGGTAGAGCCGGAGCGCATGGCGCACCCGGCCCGCCTCCGCTCCCGCGGCGGCGCCCTGGCCCAGGTAGAGGTCGGCGCGCACGTCACCCTTGATCGCGCCACCGGTGTCGAGCGCCGTGACCAGGCGGCGATAGGCGGGGAAGGCGCCGGCCAGCAACGGCGCCTCGGCGTCGATCCACAGCAGCTCGCCCATGGCGTGGTAGGCGGGGTCCACCGCCACCGCCCGGCCAGCGGACAGCGGGATATTGGCGGCTCCGACCGGCGGCTTGCCGTCGTCGGGGGCCAAGCGGAAGAAGGCGTAGCGCGGGTTCAACCGCATGACCTCGTCGGCCTCCGGGCCGCGATGTGTGGCCAGCCAGCCGCGGATTGCATCACCGCCGGTGTTGTCGCGCGCCAGCAGGCCGCGGTCGCGCATCGGATTGGCGATGCCGGCGAAGGGGCGGCCGTTGTGAGCCGCATAGAGCGCCTTCACCCGCGCGCCGTCCTCGAAGGTCAGCACGCCCGAGCCCTGCACCTGCAGGAAGAACAGCTCCTCGGGTCGCATCCAGGCCAGGGACGTGTCGATCGGTGTGGCCTCGATCGCGGCCCGGTCGGGATAGAGCTCGGCCGACCCGTCCGGCAGGGTGCGCAGCACGATGCCGCCGTCGGCCACCACCAGGTCGGCGGGCTTCGGCCGCACCGGCGCGCTGAACTCGGCGTCGGGCTGGCGGCGCGCCTGGTACGCCGGCGCGAAGTAGGCGGTCAGCACGCCGTCGCCATCGGCGCCAATCCGTTCGGCCTGGAACGACCGCTCGAAGAACCTCCGCCCGTCTCCCGCGGAGATCGGCCCGATCGATCGGGCCCGCGCGCAAAGATCGGCCAACGCCGGATCGCGGGACGCATGGCAGGTGGCCCGCCAGGCCTCGAAGGCGGCGTCGTGGTCGTCGCTCGCCCAGCCCGGCAGCTGGGAGAGTTCGAGGATGCGGGGCGCCTCAGGCCGACGGGGCGGCGCAACAGGCGCTGGGGCGGGCGTCGGCAGGGGCGGATAGCCGGGCGGAACCGGCCCATGCTCGTACGGCGTCGCGCATGCGGCGACGCTCAGGGCGGCGAAGGCAGCCGCGACAACCCCCCAACGCATATGACGCTCAGGCCTCGGCGGCGTCGACGTGGACCAGGGTCCAGTTGGGATCGCGGCTTTTCAGCCGGCGCTCGAAGGTCCAGAGCTCGGCGGTGCGGCGGTCTTCGACGCCCTCGCCCTCCGGACCCTTGGTGCGGCTGCGGAACTCGGCCAGGAAGCGAACGGTCATCCGCGCCAGGTCGCCCTGGACGACCTCGGCCTTGTCCAGGTCGGCGCGGGCGGGGTGGAAGAACTCCACCGTTTCCGTGCGGCCCTCGGCGGCCCGCTGGTCGATCGCCGCTTCGAAACTGGAGAGCACCGGAGGCGCCAGCATATTGCCCAGCGTCGCCTTGTCCCCCTCCGCGAACGCCTTGACGACCATCTCGTAGGCGCCCTTGGCGCCGCCCAGGAAGCGGGTCAGGTCGAAAGACGGGTCCTTGGCCTTCACCGCGGCCAGCCCGGTCAGCTCCACGCCATCGTCGATGGGCTCGGCCAGGCGCTCGGACGCGCGCACCGATGTCGGGGCCGCTTCGACGGCAGGGCGATCTTCCGGCTGGCGGCCCACGCGGCGGCCGAGCACCGAATAGAGCTGGTACAGCACGATGACGGCCAGGCCGGCGAAGATGATCAGTTCGAGGACTTGCAACGAGGGGCTTTCGGGACTGGGGGTGCGTCAGACACCTTATACGCTCAATACCTCAATATAGTCCGTAGGAACGCTGCCGTCAGGGGCGGCGTTGCATCGCCCTGGGCGCCATGATAGCCGCTCGCCTCGAACGCGTGCGATCCTCGCACTCCCACTCCAAGAGAAATTCCGACCGACCATGAGCGAAATCGACCTCGGCGCCGGCGCGCCCGCGTCCTCGGGCGGCGAGCCCGGGATCCGTATCCTGGCCCAGTTCATCCGCGACCTGTCGTTCGAGAACCCCCGCGCGCCCGAAGCGCTGCGACCCAGCCAGGACCAGCCGCAGATCGACCTGAACGTCGAGATGAACGCCCGCGGCCGCGACGACGGCCTGTTCGAGGTGGACCTCAAGCTCTCGGCGCGAGCCAATCGCCCGGACGGCGCCCTGTTCCACGTCGAGCTGCTGTACGGCGGCGTCTTCCAGATCGGCGGCGTGCCGGGGGAAGAGATGGAGCCCGTGCTGCTGATCGAGTGCCCGCGCTACCTGTTCCCCTTCGCCCGCAGGATCATCGCCGAGGTCACCTCCGAAGGCGGCTTCCCGCCCTTCCTGCTGGACCCCATCGACTTCACCGGCGTCTACGAGGCCCGCAAGGCCCAGTCGGAACAGGTCGGGCACGCTTAATGTCATTGCTCCCCCGACGAGGGAGCAATTGCGGCTATAGCCCGAACCTGGCCCAGAGGTCCTCGCCCTTCACCTTCTCGCGGATGAAGGCGGCGTGGAGGACCCGCTCCTCCTCGGTGGCGCGCGGGGCCAGCGGGCGCGGACGGGCGCCGTATTCGTTGCGGCTGGCGACCGCGACGGCGTTGATCATGGTGGCCGACGACAGTTCCAGCCGCCGCTCGCGGCCACCCTTCAGTTCGAGGTAGACGGCCGCCAGCAACTTGGCGTCGATCAGGGCGCCGTGCTTCTCCCGCTCGCTGAGCGAGACCTTGAAGCGCTTGCACAGCGCGTCCAGCGAGTTGTGCATCCCCGGGAACCGCTGCTTGGCCAGGGCCAGGGTGTCGATCCAGCGAGGCTCCGGGATCGGCTCCCGCCGGATGTTCGCCAGCTCCCAATTGATGAAGCCGCGGTCGAACCCGGCGTTGTGGGCGATCAGCGGCGCGTCGCCGATGAACTCCAGGAACGCCTCCACCACCTCGGGATGTTCGAACCGGGGCTTGCCGCGCAGGAAGCTGGCCGACAGGCCGTGCACCTTCTCGGCCTCGGCGGGCATGTCGCGGCAGGGGTCGATGTAGACGTGGAAGCTGCGGCCGGTCGGCACGAAGCTCTCGATCTCCAGCGCCGCCAGCTCCACCAGCCGGTCGCCGGTCTTGGGGTCGAACCCGGTGGTTTCGGTGTCGAGGACGATCTCACGGGCCATGACCCTAGATGCCCCGCTTCGTCGCCAGCCTCAATCGCCGAAGCGCCGCAGGCAGTCTGTGGTTCAGCTCTCCCGGCGCCTCAGGTCCGCGATGATCGCCCGCACCTGTTCGCGCGCCGGCTCCAGCCCCTTGCCGGTATCCACCACATAATGCGCGCGGGCCCGCTTCTCGGCGTCGGCCAGTTGCTGGACCAGGATGGCGTCCAGCCGCTCGGGGCTCATGCCCGGGCGCGCCAGCACCCGTTCGCGCTGCATTTCGGGCGGCGCCGAGACCACCACTACCGCCTCGACATTGGCGTCGCCGCCGGTCTCGTAGAGCAGGGGGATGTCCAGCACGACCATATCGCTCCCGGACTCCTCCGCCGCCTTGAAGAACCCCAGCCGATCCACGCCCACCAGCGGATGGACGACGGCGTTCAGTCGCTTCAGTTCCTCCGGCTGTCCCAGCACCCGCTGGCGCAGGGCCTCACGGTCGATGCGGCCGTCCTTGACCACGCCCGGAAACGCCTCGCCCACCGGCCCCACGGCCGCGCCGCCCTGGTCGTAGAGGTCGTGAACCGCCGCGTCGGCGTCATAGACCGGGATCCCCGCCTCGCGGAACATCGCCGCGGTGGTGGATTTGCCCATGCCGATGGAGCCGGTCAGCCCGATGATCCTCATGTCTTCAACACCTTGAGCGCCAGCCCCCGAACGTCGACCCCGGCCGGCGGGGGCGCGCCGAACAGCGCCTCGAAGGACGGCTCGGCCTGCCGCACCAGCATCTCCAGCCCGTCCACCGTTCGCCGCCCCAAGCCCCTGGCGCGCGCCAGGAACGGGGTCTCCAGCGGCTTGTAGAACATGTCCATCACCACGGCGGCGTCGGGCGTGGCCTCCAGCGGCATATCCAGGCCGTCGCCGGCCGCCATGCCGGCGGCGGTGGCGTTGATCACCGCCGTGACCCCCGCAAACGACACCCGGGCGTCCTGCAGCGATCCGGCGACCACCTTTGGGCCCAGGTCGAGGGCGAGCGCCTGCGCCTTGGGGACCGTCCGGTTCAGCACCCGGACCTCCGGCGCGCCCGCGAGCAGCAGCGCCGCCACGGCTCCACGCGCCGCGCCGCCCGCGCCCAGCACGACCACCGGTCCCGCCGCGGCATCGAACCCGGGCGCCTGGGCCGCGAAGGCGCCCAGCAGCCCCACGCCATCGGTGTTGTCCGCCACGATCCGT
>DASVNS010000314.1:0-2472 GCA_036383735.1 Phenylobacterium sp.
GGCAAGAAGATCAAGATCCCCAACCTGCCGGCCAACCCGCCGAAGACCAAGGCGCCGGCATGATGGGGTGCGTTGAGCCCGCAACTTCCTTTCCCGCTCGCGGGAAAGGGGGACCGCGCCCCGAAGAGGGCGTGGTGGAAAGGGTAAGCCTCAGGCCCGGTGGATCGAACGGGCCTTTGCTGCGCCGTGGATGGGGCTTGCCCTCTCCACCCCCCGCTCTTCGGCGGGCGGTCCCCCTCTCCCGCTTGGCGGGAGAGGAAGGCGGGCGTGCACCCTCGGTTTCTTCCTCTCCCGCGCAGCGGGAGAGGGGGACCATGCCCCGCAGAGGGCATGGTGGAGAGGGCAGGCCTCAGGCTTTGAGGATCGAACGGCCGCAGGCGGGTCAGCGGATGGGGCTTGCCCTCTCCACCCCCCGCTCTTCGGCGGGCGGTCCCCCTCTCCCGCAGGGCGGGAGAGGAAAGGGGTGGGTTGGTTTTGAGGGTTGGGGGTTGTCGCCCCGGCAAGGGAGTTAGGGCGTGGCTGGTATTCTCGCCGACAAGGACCGCATCTTCCTGAACCTCTATGGCCAGCGCGACTGGGGCCTGGAGGGCGCGATGGCGCGCGGGGCGTGGAACGGCACGAAGGACATCGTGGCGCAGACGCCGGAATGGATCTGCGACCAGATGAAGGCGTCCGGCCTGCGCGGCCGGGGCGGCGCGGGGTTCGCCACCGGGCTGAAGTGGACCTTCATGCCGAAGCAGGAGAGCGAGCGTCCGCACTACCTTCTGGTCAATGCCGACGAATCCGAGCCGGGCGCGTGCAAGGATCGCGACATCCTGCGCAACGATCCGCACCTGCTGATCGAGGGCTGCGTCATCGCCTGCAAGGCGATGCGCTCGCACCAAGCCTACATCTATATCCGCGGCGAATATGTGCATGAGCGCGAGCGCCTGACGGCGGCGATCCGCCAGGCCTACGACGCCAAGCTGCTCGGGCCGGGCAGCATCCTGGGCTACGACGTCGACGTCGGGCTGCAGCACGGCGGCGGGGCCTACATCTGCGGCGACGAGACGGCGCTGATGGAGAGCTTCGAGGGCAAGAAGGGCCAGCCGCGCCTGAAGCCCCCGTTCCCGGCCGGCGCCGGCATCTATGGCTGCCCGACCACGGTGAACAACGTCGAGACGATCTCGGTGGTGGGCACGATCCTGCGGCGCGGCGCCGACTGGTTCGCCCAGTTCGGCACCGACAAGTCGACGGGGACCAAGCTGTTCGCGGGCTCAGGCCATCTGAACAAGCCCTGCGTGGTCGAGGACGCGGTGGGCATCAGCGTCAAGCAGCTGATCGAGGACCACTTCGGCGGCGTGCGCGGCGGCTGGGGCAACCTGAAGGCGGTGATTCCCGGCGGCATCTCGGTGCGGATGATCCCTGCCGAGGAGGCCGAGGTCGCGCTGATGACCTACGAGGACCTGCAGGCGCGCGGCTCGGGCCTGGGCACCGGCACCATGATCGTGTTCGACAAGGATGCGGACCTGGTGAAGGCGATCGCGCGGGCGGCCTATTTCTACAAGCACGAGAGCTGCGGCCAGTGCACGCCGTGCCGCGAAGGCACCGGCTGGATGTGGCGGGTCATGCAACGGATGGTCACCGGCGAGGCCGAGATGTCCGAGATCGACCTGCTGCTGGACGTGGCCAGCCAGGTCGAGGGCCACACCATCTGCGGCCTGGGCGACGCGGCCGCCTGGCCGATCCAGGGCCTGTTCCGCCACTTCCGCCACGAGGTGGAAGACCGCATCACCCAATACCGCGCGCGCAAGGGCTCGTACGCCGGCGCCTCGATCGCGGCGGAGTGAGACGGATGCTGTTCAGTAGTGGCAGCGGACTCGTCGACGCGGTCTACGCGATCGTTGTCGAATACATGTTCGGCGGCTGGCTCGTCACGATACTTGGAATCATGTTGGCGGCCGTGCTCAGGGGAGTGCCTGGTCGACGCGCAGTTGCGAACAAACTGCTCCTCTACAATTTCTCGCCGCTCGGCTACCTGGTGCTTTTATACTTCTTGGGGCTTGCGCTTGTTCTCTTTGGGCTAAGCCGGTTTGTCGGAAGCTATGCAGTGTTTATCGTCGCGAAGATAATGTTCTGGCTACTAGTTGCGACGCCTCCCGCGATCGCGCTAGCCCTCATTGTAAGGCGCCCGGCCGCCGCCGCTGAAGGTCGAGACGATGCCCATAGCTAAGGTCGACGGGGTCGAGGTCGAGTTCGAAGCCGGCATGAATGTGCTGCAAGTGGCTGAACTTGCGGGGAAAGAGATCCCGCGGTTCTGCTACCACGAGCGGCTGAGCATTGCCGGCAACTGCCGCATGTGCCTGGTCGAGGTGAAGCCCGGCCCGCCGAAGCCGCAGGCGTCGTGCGCGCTGCCGGCCGCCGAGGGCCAGGAGATCTTCACCGATACGCCGATGGTGAAGAAGGCCCGTCACGGGGTCATGGAATTCCTGC
>DASVNS010000315.1:0-2255 GCA_036383735.1 Phenylobacterium sp.
ACGCAACAATGACGAAGGGGCGGCGGAGCGAGGCTGATGGCGAGGTCTGTCGGCAAATGGGTAAGGGTCAAGACGCTTGCGGCGGCGGAGCGAGCGGTTGTGTCCGCCGCCTGCGAGCGCTTCATCGCCGAGACCCCGAAACCCCGCTTTCTGCCTGAAGTGCGTCCGACGCAATTCAACTACCCCGTCGACATCTTCGGCCATCGCCGGCGACGATCCGCCGCATTCGCAGCAAGCTGAAACTCTCTCAGAGGGCGGCGGGCGAAGTCTTCAAGGTCGGCGCCAACGCCTTCGACAAATACGAGCGCGGCCTTGTCGAGCCCAGCGGCCCGACGGTTCAGCTCATGGTGCTGCTCGACCGGCATCCTGAGCTTTTGGCTGACCTGCGGCCTTGAGCAGAATGGCTGCCGTGGACTGGCCCCGAGGGGCACGCGAATGTGATCGGGACGAATTTCCAAATGCTGGGGGCGGCGGGTCATAGGTCGGCAAGACTCAGTTCAGCGGATGAAAATTGACTGAAATCGGCGCCGCGGCCGATCTCGGCGACGGCGGCGATCATCCGGCCGCCGCGGGCAAGTTGCGCGTCGGCATGAGCGACCATCAGGCGATTGGGCGTCGCCTGAGGCGAGGCCCGCCGCAGGGCTGCGGCGACCGCCTGCTCCGGCGCATCGGGACGCATCTGGCAGCCGATGATGAAGGCGGCGGCCGTCGAGCGGCTGACGCCGGCCCAGCACTGGCAGGCGAACGGACGCTCCCCGTTCCAGCTGCTCGCGAAGTCCAGGAGCGCTTCGATCATCGGTCGATCCGGGGCGAGGCGCCCCGGCTCCGGTCGGGTGATGTCATGCATCACCAAGGTGAGGCTGGCGTCGACCTCAGCCTCGACGTCAGCGGCGTATTCCGGCGAGACCAGCCGCAGGAGGTGCGAGGGCCGCGCCTCGCGACAGATCCGGGCGACCTCCGAAGCCGGTGAGATGATCAACCTCACGCCGGCATGCGCCCCGACGCGCTCAGACCCGACAGGACCACGAGGAAGACCAACTCATAAACCTGTTCGACCGCGCCCAGCACATCGCCCGTGTGGCCGCCGATCCGCCGGGCGCTTGCGCGGCCGAGCAGGAATGCGGCCAGGGCGGCGGCGGACAGGCAGGCGATTCCGGGACCAGGCGCAATGATGAGCAGAGGTGGGGCCAGGGCGAAGGCGAGCGCCAAGGCGAGCTCCCATGGGCGAAGCCCGCGCGCCGGCGCGTCGACCTTCGAGGCGGCCGTTTCGGCGGCGTAGGGCAGGATCGACATGGTCCAGACGGCTGCGGTGCGTGCGCCGACATGGGCGCTGAGAAGCCCCGCTGCGGCGAGCGGCGCGGGAAGGCCGGTCAGCGCAGCCGCCTTGCCGGCCAGAAAGAGACCGAGAACCAGCGCACCGTACGCGCCCAGCCGGGGGTCCTTCATGATCGCCCGGCGCTGCTCCGGCGAGTGGCCGCCGCCGAGACCATCGGCCGTGTCGGCCAGGCCGTCCTCGTGCAGCGCGCCCGTCATCGCCAGCCCGGCGGCGAGCGCGAGGAGGGCCGGCAAGGGGCCCGAGCTCCAGATCTCCCGGGCGCCGAGCAGCACGAGCGCCGAGACGCCGCCGACCATCGCTCCCACCACCGGAAAGTACTTCCCGGAACGGGCCAGCCAATCGGGTGGCAGCTTGTCCAGCCGCGGCGTCGGAACGCGCGTGAGGAACTGGACCGCGATCAGGAACAGCCGCCACTCTTTCGTCATCAAGCCGACCCCAGGACCTCGGCGAGGTCGGCCACGTCCGTCACCACACGTGCGGCGGCGCGCAGAATAGGCATGGCCAGGACGGCGCCTGTGCCTTCCCCCAGTCGCAGGTTCAGGTCGAGCAGCGGCTCAGCGCCGAGGATCTCCAGCATCAGCCGATGTCCGCGCTCGGCCGAGCAGTGGGCGAAGATGCAGTAGTCGGCCAGCGCTGGCTGCAGCCGGATGGCCGCCAGGGCCGCCGCCGTGGCGATGAAGCCGTCCACCACCACCGGCCGGCGCAGCGCCGCCGCGCCAAGCGCCGCGCCGGCCATCATGGCGATCTCGTAGCCGCCGAACTCGCGCAGGACATCGAACGGCGCGCTGGCGTCGGTCCGGGCGGCGGCGCGCTGCAAGGCCCCGGTCTTGCGGGCCAGTCCCTCGGCGTCGTGACCGGCGCCCGCGCCGATGCAGGCCTCGAGCGGCGCCGGGCCGAGCCGGTGCAGCAACAGGCTCGC
>DASVNS010000316.1:0-11334 GCA_036383735.1 Phenylobacterium sp.
CGGCGAGGCGTAGCGGGCGTAGGCCTCAGGCGCCGCCGCGATCCCCGCCCAGGCTGGCAGGGGCGTCGTGGCCAATGCGGTCGTCGCCTGTTCGCCCAGGCCGCGGGGATCGTCGCCATAGCGGTCGAACGTCAGGTCGCCGCTTACGACCGGGCGCACCCCGTCCGCGATGTCCGTGTGGCCGAGCGCATCGCGGATCGCCCCCCACCACCCGCGCAGCTTGGCCTGATCGGTCCGCTCGGCCACGCGGCCGCACAGCACCAGCCGGTCCCGCGCGCGGGTGAGCGCCACATAGAGCAGGCGATAGGCCTCGGCCTCCTCCCGCTCGGCCCGGTCCGTGCGGGCGTCCGCCGTGGCTTCGCAGTCGCGCGCCGCCGACGAGCACCACAGGAAGCCGTCCCCCCCCTTGTGGCGGACCCGCATCAGCGGCGAGCCGCGGGCGGTCTGGGTCAGGGTGGTCTCGGGCAGGAAGACGATCGGCGCCTCCAGGCCCTTGGCGCCATGGGCGGTCATCACCCGGACCTCGCGCCGCTCGGCCTCCATCTCGCGCTTTACGGTGATGTCGAGCCCCGCAAGCTCGGCGGCCAGCGCCTCCAGGTCGTGGACGCCGCGCACCTCGGCGGCCAGGACCTGGTTCAGGAATTCGTCCAGCGCGTCCTCGGCCTCCGCCCCCAGCCGCCGCAGCAGCCGCTGGCGCATGGAGCGGCCGTCAGCGTCGATGAAGCCCAGCAGGCGGGCATACAATTCGAACGGCCGGCGGACGTTCGCCTCGGCGAGCGCGTGGACCAGGAAGGCGCAAGCCTGGGCCCACTCGGGCCGCTCGTCCGCCCGCCGCTGCAGGCGATCCCAAAGCGGCTCCTTGGCCCGGCCGTGGGCCAGGTCATAGAGGCTGTCGTCCGCCAGATTGCAGAAGGGGCTCTTCAGCAGGGCCGCCAGGGTCAGCTCGTCGGCGGGGAACAGGAGGAACCGGGCCAGGGCGACCAGGTCGTCGAAGACGATGTGCTCCGACAGCGCAAGGCGGTCGGCGCCGGCGACCGGGATGCCCGCGTGCTTTAGCGCCCGGAGGATCTCCTCGAACAGGGCGCGGCGGCGGCGCACCAGGATCAGCACGTCGCCGGCGTGGGCCGGCCGCCAGCTGCGGTGTTCCTTGTCGTAGACCGCGTCGCCCCGGGCGATCAGCGCGCGGATCTCTCCCGCGATCCGCCGGGCCAGCCTGCGGTTGGCGCTGTCCTCGGGTTCCGCGTCCAGCGGGGCGTCCCAGGCCTCGCGCTCCTCGCCCCTGCGCTCGACCTCCAGGGGCCAGACATCGACGCAGCCCGGGTGGAGCTTGCGGTGGTCCGCCGGGTCGTGGCGGACGTCCTCGGCCACGTCGCGGGGCTGGATGGCCTTGGACAATTCCGGCGGCGAGAACACCGCGTCCACGAACGACAACACCTGCGGCGTCGAGCGCCAGGAGGTCAGCAGGTCCACGCGCTCGAACCGGTAGCCGGCGCCGACCGCGCGGTCGCGGTGGAACTCGAACTTGCGCAGCAGCAGCTCCGGCTGGGCGCCCTGGAACGAATAGATCGACTGCTTCTCGTCGCCGACCACGAACAGCCGCCGCTGCCGCGTCTCGCCCTGCACGCCGGCGCCAGCGAAGAACTCCTCCGACAAAGCGTCGACGATCATCCATTGGTCGGGGGCGGTGTCCTGCGCCTCGTCCACCAGGATGTGGTCGATGCCGCCGTCCAGCTTGTAGAGCACCCATGCCGCCGCCGGCCGGTCGCGCAGGAGGTGGCGGGCCTTTTCGATCAGGTCGGCGAAGTCCAGCGCCCCCACCGCCTTCTTCTCGATGGCGTAGGCCGCCAGGTAGGCGTCGGCCAGGGTGAGCGCCCCGATGCTGTCGAGGGCCACCTGGGCGCCGCGAACCCGCAGGCGGGCGTCGTGCAGGCGCGTCTGCTCAGCCAACAGCTGCACCCGCAGGCCCTCATGCGTCTTGAGTGCGCTGGTCTTGCCGACCCATTTGACCCCGTCGCCCTCACCCTTCTCGGTGAAGAAGACGCTCAGCGCCTGTTCGAACGCCGCGTCCGGATCGTCGGCCACCGCGGCCATCAGCGCGGCGCACTTCCGATCGGTGGCGCCACCCATCCGCAGCACCTCGGTGGCGCCACGCCACAGCTCCCGGTCCATTCGCGCCATGGCCTCGGCAGCGAGGCTTTCGGGGTCCGAGCCGCGCGGCACGTCCACCGCGCGCCAAACCCAGGCCTTGGCGCCCGCGATCCCGCCCTCGCGGTTCAGGAACGTCGTCAGCGCACCCCGTCGGGCCTCGAAATCGGCGAACATCGCCTGGAAGCTTTGGAAGTCGAGGGCGACCGAGAAACGGGCGTAGGCGTCGGCGACCTCGTCCCCGGCCGAGATCGCATGCCGCGCCACCAGCTTCCGCGCCGCCTGGGCTACTGCCGCCGACGCCGCGTCGTCCATCACCCGAAAGCCGGGCGAGATCCCGGCCTCCAGCGGGAACCGGCGCAACAGCTTCTCGCAGAAGGCGTGGATGGTCTGGATCTTCAACCCGCCCGGGGTCTCCAGGGCGCGGGCGAAGAGGCTGCGGGCGCGGGACAGGTCGTCGAACGGCCGGTCCTGGAGCGCGGCGAGCTTTCCGGACAAGGCGTCGTTCGGCAGCACAGACCACTCGCCGAGCACCTGGAACAGCCGCCGCTGCATCTCGGCCGCCGCCGCCTTGGTGTAGGTCACGCAGAGGATGGTCTCAGGCTCTGCCCCCGCGAGCAGCAGCCGCGCCACCCGGTCGATCAGGGTCTTGGTCTTGCCCGAGCCGGCGTTGGCGGTGACGAAGGCCGAGAGGCCAGGGTCGGCGGCCAGCCTCTGCGGGTCGATCAGGCGATCGATCAGGTCGAGGCTCATTCCTCGCCGTCCTCGCCGCTCGTCGACCATTCGAACACCCGCGCCAGGTGGTCGTAGTCGCCCATCCGCGCCTTCACGAACTGGGGCGCGACACGTGAGAGGTAGGGCTGGGCGGGGTTGTCGAAGCGCGCCGCCAGATTGTGCAGGCCCTCCAGCGCGCGGGCGGCCGCCTCGGCGCTCTCGTCGCCGGCCGCGGCGCGGGTCTCGACCTTGCCGGCCGGTTTGCGGCCGGTGATCTCCAGATAGGTCAGGTCGCCGGGCTTCAGCGGACCCAGTTCCGGAAAACCGCCCGCCTGCAGGATGGCGGCGGTCAGGGTGAGCTGCGGGGAGAAGCCGGTCTGCACCTCCTTCTTCGACGGCGCCTTGCCGGTCTTGTAGTCCAGGATGTGGCCGTAGCCTTCGGCGGTGACCTCGATGCGGTCGGCCCGGGCCGTGACCTTGAACGGCCCGGCCGGCGCCTGGATGACCCGTTCTCCCTTCAGCTCGACGGCGATCTTGCGCCCGTCGCGCCGCTCCCGCTCCAGCTCGGCCACCCAGGCGGCGGCCTCGGCGGCGAGCGCGGCCTCCCGCGCCATCGCCTCATGCGGCAATCCGGCCTTCAGGAGCTCTTCGAGGTAGAGGCGGGCGAACGTCGCCGCCGCGTCGTCCGACAAGGCGTCGGGGTAGATTCCGGCGAACCGCTCGAACGCCGCGTGGATCGCCGTACCGCGCGCGCGGGCGTCGGCCTGCTCGTCCGGCCGGTTCATCGGATAGAGGCGCAGGATGTCGCGCGCCCATACGGCGTAGGGGTCGCGGGTCAGGCTCTCGACACGGGTCACGGCCAACTCGCGCGGCCGGTGCGCGACCGGCGGTACGGGTGCGGGGCGCTTCACAGGGTCATAGCCGCCCGGCGCGTCCAGGCTGCGCGCCCAGTCCAGAACCTCAGGCCGGCCCGGTATTCCAAGGCCCGCCCCCTTCGCCAGGGTCTCCAGCCGCCACAGCCAGCGTGACTTCACCGAGGGGGCGCCCTCGCGGCGCTCGGTGTGCAGCAGGATCACCTCGGGCGCGCAGGCCGCCTGGGCGAAGTCATGAGCGGCCAGGCCGACGCGGCGCTCGGGCGAGGGCAGGCCCAGCATCTCGCGCATGGGCCGCGACAGGAAGGGGTCCAGCGGCGCGCCGCCGGGCCAGACGCCCTCCTCCAGCCCCGCGACCACCAGCCGATCCGCGCGGACCAGCCGGGCCTCGATGGCGCCCAGGATGCGGAGCCGCGGGTGGGTGGCGCCGCCGGAGCGGATGGTCTCTCCGTCCATCAGCCGCAGCAGCAGGTCGGCGAACTGGCGCGGGGTGACCGCCGGCAGTGTTTCGCCTTCGCGCACCAGCGCTCCCAGCAGGCGCGCCATGGCCTCGCCCCCGGGGCCGGCCCACAGGTCCCCCGTACCGCCGTCCAAGGCGACCGCCAGCGCCTCCATGGCGGCCGCCGTGCGCCGTGCGGCCAGCGCCGGGCTATCGGCCACGCCGGCCCACGCCAGGCTCTCGACGATGGCTTCCAGCCGAACCGCGAGCGGCGCGGCGTCGCCGGCCTTGGCCTTCAGTTCGTCCCAGCTCCGCGCCCGTGTGCCGCGCAGGGCCGCGGCTTCCAGCGCGGCGGCGTCGCCCAGGCGGGTGAAGGGGTGCTTCAGCAGGCCCAGCAGCATGACCGGGTCCAGCGGGTCCACGGCGGCTCGCGCCACCAGGGCCGCCAGCACGCCGCAACGGCTGCCCGCCAGGCTCTCGCCGGCCGAGGAGTCGGGAACCACGCCCCAGCGGGCCAGCTTGGCCGTCACCCGGCGGGCCAGAACCTGGTCGGGCGTCACCAGCGCCGCCGTCCGCTCAGGGCTCTCCAGCGCTTCCCGCAGCAGCAGCGCCGTGGCGGTGGCGGCCTCTTCCTCGGTGCGGGCGCTGACCAGCGACAGGCCGGCCAACCCCTCCGCGATGGCGTCGGGATGCTCGGCCTTCAGGCCCGCGATCACCGCCAGCCAGTCGGCGGTCTCCTCCGCCGGGCGCAGCGCCTCGTTGACGATGCGCCGCCGCCAGCGCCCGGCGCTTTCGGCGTGGATGGAGGCGGGCCACAGCGAGACGTCGCGCTTGGCGACCCGCGCCGCGTCGAGCAACCGCTTCAGCGCCCCTTGCGGGTGCTGCACGTCCACCTTGGCCCAAGCCTTGTCGGCAAGGTCCTGGTCCAGGCCCGGCAACACCACGGCCCCCTTCGGTGCGGCGGCCACGGCGATCAGCAGCGCGCGGGTGGCGGGCGCCGTGCCGGTCGAGCCGGCGGCCACCAGCACGCCCCGGGGCGGCGCATCGGTCCAGTGCTCGGCCAGCCGCCGCAACAGGCGCACCCGCCGCTCGCTGACGTCGACAACGCCCAGCGACCGCAGCCGTTCGGGCCACAACGCGAGCGTCTTCTCCAGGAAGGTGCGCGAAACCTCCCAGTGCTCGGCCAGCTCGGCGCCGACCAGCGTCGCCAGCTGGCCGCCGATCTCCACCTCCTCGATCTGCAGTCCGTCGAGGAACCCGCCCAGGGCGTCGGCGAGGTCCAGGGCCGCGCCGGCGCTCACCACGCCGCCGGGGACGTGCTCGGCCAGCTCGGACACCAGCCGGGTCAGCTCGAACCGCCGGCGCAGCGGCTCGATGGCGGCGGGCAGGTCCAGCGCCAGGTCCCCGGGCTCGAAGGGCGGTTCCCCCGCCTCCAGGTCGCCCAGCGGCCGCATCTGGGGCGGCAGGACGGCCCGGCCGCCCGAGGCCTTGATGAAGGCGTCGGCGAGCGCGCGTGCGCCCCGGCGGGTCGGCGTCAGCACCACCGCATCCGCCAGCGCTTCCGGCCCGATCGGTGACAGGGCGTCGTATAGCCCCTGGGCCAGGTCTTCCGCGAACGGCCGGTGCGCCGGGATGTTGAACCAGCGCGATCCAGGCTGCTCGAAGAAGGCGGCGGTCATGAGAGCTGGGCCTGCCCCAGCAGGCGGGCCTCGGCCTCGGCGCGCGCGCCCGGATCGCCCACGTGCATCCAGAAGCCGTCCATGGCGACGCCATGCAGTCGCCCCTCGGCCTGCAGCCGATGCCAGGTGGGAACGATCGAGAAGGCGCCCTCCGGCTCGGCGTCCAGCACCTGCGGCTTCATGATCGCGAAGCCGACGTTGGCGAAGGGCGTGGGCGGCGCGGCGGCCGTGGAGTGGGTCAGCCGGCCGGCCTCGTCGCGGAAGAAGCCCTGCGGCCCTTCGAAGCCGATGCCCCGGCCGCGCTTCACCAGCAGCAGCAGGATGTCCATGGCCGCGGGGTCCCAGGCGGCCTTCATCGCCCCCAGCGCCGGGGTCTCGCCCTCGGTCCAGAGGCTGTCGATGTTGGCCACGAAGATCGGGTCGCGACCCAGGCTCGCCGCGGCCTGCTTGATGCCGCCGCCGGAATCCAGCAGGCCGGCGCGCTCGTCGGAGATCACGATCTCCAGGTCGTCGCGCCTGGCCAGGTGCGCCTCCAGCTGGTCGGCGAAGTGATGGACGTTGACCACGGCGCGTTCGACGCCGGCCTCGCGGAGCCGGTCCAGCACATGGTCGATCAGCGCCTTGCCCGCCACCGGCGCCAGGGCCTTGGGCATGGTGTCGGTCAGCGGCTTCATGCGCGTGCCGAGGCCGGCGGCCAGCACCATCGCCGTCTTGGGGCCTGCCAAGGGGTAGCGCATCACCGTCGCGCCTCCTCCGGAACATGACGGTCGAACCAGGCCTTGAGGCTGGCCAGGGCCGGGTCCGTCAGGTTGCGTTCCAGATATCGCCAGGTGCGGGGCATGAACGCCTCATACTGCGGCCGGCCCAGCAGCGCCTGGCGCGCGAAGACGCGGCCCAGGATACGCGCGGCATTGGAGCTGGCCAGCGCCCGGTATTCGGCCAGGAAGCTCTCGCGGTCCAGCTGCGGACGGGCGGTCAGGAACCGGTCCAGCATCGCCGCCTCCAGTTCGGCTGAGACGTCGCGGCGGGCGTCCTGCAGCAGGTGCAGCAGGTCCCAGGCCGGATGGGCCCGCAAGGCGTCCTGGAAGTCCAGCATCCCGACCCGCGCGACACCGCGCCGCTCCGGCAGCCAGAGCAGGTTCTGGGCGTGGTAGTCACGATGGGTGAAGACCGAGGCGCCCGCCTCTCCCGCCACCCAGACCGGCGCCCAGAGCGCGTCCCACTCGGCCACCGCGCCGTCGCCGAAGGGGGCCAGGCCGGCGAACTTCGGCCAGAATTCGAGGAAGGTGTCGGTGGAGATCTTCAGGGCCAGGGTGTCGTACTTGAGCAGCGGCCAGGTCACGCCGCCGACCTTCAGCAGCTCGGGCGGCGGCTGATCCTGCATCACCACCTGGGCGTCGACCGCGGCCTCATAGAGCGGCGTCTCCGCCGTCCCGCTCTCGATCAGGGTCGCATAGAGGCCATCGCCCAGGTCCTCCAGAACGGCGAGGCCCGCCTCGACGTCGTGGGCCAACACCATCGGCGCCGACAAACCCTGCTCCCGCAGCCATGCCGCCGTGGCGACGAAGGCCGCAACCGATCCCGCCGCCAGGCGCGCGGCCGCATTGTAGCCCAGAGCGATCCGCTCGGCGTCGTTGGCTCCGGGCGGGCAGACCGTGCTCTCCAGGGCCGGCGGCTGGTCCATGAAGATGAACTTCGATCCGTCGGGCCGATGCAGGCGCTCGTACTGGCGTGTGGAGGCGTCGCCGGACAGCAGCTCGCGGCGAGCTTCGGCGAACCCGGCGTCGCGCAGGAACCGCGCCTTCAGGGCCTCACGCTCAGAGCTCAAGTCCACGTCCTTCCCAGGCGCCATGAGGGGTCAGCCGCGCACGCCGGCCGCCAGCGTCTTCGGTCAGTTCGATCTCTACGTCGAGTCGGTCGCGCGGCAGGCGGCCCGCCAGGCGTTGCGGCCACTCGATCACCGCCGCCCCCTCGTCCAGCGCCTCGTCCAACCCGATCTCGTAGGCCTCGTCGGGGTCGGTCAGCCGGTAGAGGTCGAAGTGGGCCACCTGAAGGCGCGGCCCTGCATAGAACTGGACGAGCGTGAAGGTGGGCGAGGGCACCTCCTCGTCCGGCGTGGTCAGGGCGCGGACCAGGGCGCGGGCCAGGGTGGACTTGCCCGCGCCCAGCGGCCCGGACAGGCAAACCGCCTCGCCCGGCCGCAAGGCTGCCGCGATGGCCGCGCCGAGCTGCGCGGTGGCCGCCTCGTCCGGGAGGTTCATGCGAAGATCCGGTCCGGGTCGGCGGCGAGCCCGTGCTCGACGTGATGCTTCAACCGCGCGGTCAGCTCCATCGGGTCGCCGTCGAGCGCTGCCGGCGGGATCGGGTGGCCGAGCGTCAAGCGGAACGACCGGCCCTGCTTGTTCAGCAGCTCATGGAACAGGGTGATGTCGCGGAGCTCGCTCGAAAAGCCGTGGAAGACGTGGAACAGGGTCGACCATGGGCCGTCCACATGGATCGGCAGCACCGGCGTGGCGTACTTGCGGGCGATCGAGACCGCCGAGGGCATCCACTCGGACTCGGCCAGCCGGCCGTCGCCCTGCCGTCGCGCGAGCCGTCCGGCGGGGAAGATCACCAGGCACCGCTCGGCTTCCAGCGCCTGGCGGGTGAGGGTCAGTGTCTCGCGGGTCTTCTCCCGGGTTCGTTTGGCCTCGATCCACTCCACCGGGAACAGCACCTCACCGAAGCGGGGGCAGACACGATGGGCGTCGGCGTTGGCGTAGAAGCAGATGTCGGGGCGCACGGCCTTCAGGGCGTCGAACACTGCGACCCCGTCCGCGATGCCGGTGGGGTGGTTGCAGATCACCACCAGCCGGCCGGCGCCCGGCACACGGTCCAGGCCCGAGGCCGCGACCTTCAGCGCGAGCAGGTCCGAGACGTGGTCCAGGGCGGCCCGGCCCGGCAGCGGCGCGATGGCGTCGGCCATCCGCACAGCCTTGCGGTAGTCCAGCAGGGCGTACAGCAACGGCCGCACCACCGGCCAGGCGCGGCTCGCAGCCAGCTTCGGCGCCCGCTCGGCGATCAGCGTTTCGACGATGTGGTCGTGGCGGCGCGCGCGGCGGACCGCGGCGGCCGGCGTGGCGAGCGTCATGGCCTCAGGATGGACTGCGGCGTGCGGCCGGAGCAAGCGTATGGGTGACTCACATGGGTTCCCCCGCCTGCGGGGGAAAGCGGCGCGAAGCCCCGACGGGGCGAGTCGCCGATGGGGGGAGTTCCTCTGGAGCAAGTTCCCCCATCGACCCTCGCCTGCGGCGTCGGGCCACTTCCTCCGCCGAGCGGTGGAAGGCATCCGTCAACTGCGCAGCCGGGCGATCAGCGCTGCGGTCGAGGGGTCGTGCGTGCCGGCGGGGCCGCCTTCGAGCTCGCCGAGCACCCGGGCCGCCAAGGTCTTGCCCAGTTCGACGCCCCATTGGTCGAAGCTGTTGATCCCCCAGAGCACCCCCTCGACGAAGGTCTTGTGCTCATAGAGGGAGACCAGGGCCCCCATCCGCTCGGGATCCAGCCGCTCCAGCAGGATGAAGCTGGAGGGTCGGTCGCCGGGGAAGGTCCGCTGCGGCGCCAGGGCGTCGATCTCGGCAGCGGCCTTGCCGGCGGCCGTCAGCTCGGCGCGAACGTCGGCCTCGGCGCGGCCGACCAGCAGCGCTTCGGCCTGGGCGACAGCGTTGGCCAGCAGCTTGATCTGGGCGGCCGGGTCGCCTTCCGAGCCTTCGACGACCGCCAGGATGTCCACTGGAATCACATCGACGCCCTGGTGCAGCAGCTGGAAGAAGGCGTGCTGGCCGTTGGTGCCCGCGTCGCCGAACACGCTGGCGGCGGTCGGGTGCGAGACCGGCTTGCCGTCGGCGGTGACCCGCTTGCCGTTCGATTCCATCTCCAGCTGCTGCAGGAAGGCGGCGAACAGGCGTAGGCGCTGGGCATAGGGCACGACGGCGCGCATGGGGCGGCCCAGGCCGTTGCGGTTGAACACGTGCGCCAGCGCCAGCAGCACCGGGGCGTTGGCGCGCAGCGGGGCCGTCTGGAAATGCGCGTCCATCGCCCGCGCGCCGGCCAGCATGCGGGTGAAGGCGTCGTAGCCCAGCGCCACCGCGCACGAGAGGCCGACCGACGACCAGATCGAATAGCGGCCGCCCACCCAGTCCCAGAACCCGAACACCTGATCGGCGGGCACGCCGAACGCCTGGGCCTTGTCGGGCGCGGCGGACACAGCGACGAGATGGGCGTCGGACGCCTGGCCCAGGCTGGCCCGCAGCCAGGCCCGCGCGGCTTCGGCGTTGGTCAGGGTTTCCAGGGTCGTGAAGGTCTTCGAGACCGTGACCACCATGGTTTCCGCCGGGTCGAGCCCGGTCAGGGCCTGCGCCAGCTCGGCAGGATCGACGTTGGCCACGAACCGCAGCTCGATCCGCGGATCCAAGGGCTTCAACGCCTCCCAGACCAGGCGCGGGCCCAGGTCGGAGCCGCCGATGCCGATGTGGACGATGGTGCGGAACGGCTTGCCCGTGGCGCTCTTCTTTTCGCCCGAGCGGACCGCGTCGGCGAACGCCGCCATGGCGGCGCGGGTCGCGTCCACGTCCGCCGACACCGGCTGGCCCGCGGCGCGGAAGTCGGCGCCCGGCGCAGCCCGCAGCGCCATGTGCAGGGCAGGGCGGCCTTCGGAGGCGTTGACGATCTCGCCGGCGAACAGCCGGCCGCGCGCGGCCTCGACGTCGGCGCTCTCGGCCAGCGACAGCATGGTCTGCAGGTCGGCCAGGGACCAGGGCTGCTTCGACAGGTCCAGGTCAAGGCCCGCCGCCGAGACGGTCAGCCGCTCCAGCCGATCCGGCTCGTCCACGAACAGATCCGCGATACGTCGGCCACGTGCGGCCTCGGCGGCGGTCGCGAGGGCCGCCCAGGCGGCGTCGGAGTTCGGCAATGAAACCTCTCTTTGCGGCAGAACCGACGTCAGGCTGCTGTCGGCCCCCGGGGTCGCGCGGTCAGCGGTCGCCCGCGGCGTCCAGGGCCTTGACCACCACGCCCTCGGTCAGGATCGACGGGAGGATAGCGGGTTCGCCGCCCTTGGCGCCATACACCAGGTAGAGCGGCACGCCGGCTCGGCCGAACCTGGCCAGTTCCGCGGCGATGGCGGCGTCGCGGCGGGTCCAGTCGGCCTTCAGGTATACGGCGTTGTTGCGCTTCAGGGCCTCGGCGACGGCGTTGGTCGAGAGCGCGACCCGGTCGTTCACCTGGCAGCTCACGCACCAGGCGGCCGTATAGTTGACCAGCACCGGGCGGCCCTCTGCCTGCAGGGCGCCGAGCCGTTCGGGCGTGTAGGCCTCGTCGTCCAGCCGGGCCTCGCCCGATGGCTGGGGCGGGGCGGCCGTGGAATAGGCGGGCCAGAGGGCGCCGCCCGCGACCGCGAGGATCCCCAGGACCGCGGCGCCGGCCGCGAGGCCCGCGTGCCGGCGGCCCT
>DASVNS010000317.1:0-2968 GCA_036383735.1 Phenylobacterium sp.
CAGACCGTGCCGGCGCCCGAGCGGCCGATCACCAGGTGGGCGTCGCGCAGTCGGCTGGCGATGTCGCGGAAGAACGGCGCGATCTCGGCGTCCACCAGGGCGTCCCGATAGGCCCGCCGCGCGGTGTTCATGGATTCCGCCCGCGTCTGCTGCTGCACGATCAGCCGCTTGCGCAGATCCTCCGGCAGCGCCTTCACCGCCTCGGGAACCAGCTCGGAGAGCAGGCGCGCCCCTTGGCTTCCCCCCGTCACCAGCAGGCGGATCGCGCCGTTCGGCTCGGGCGGCGTGTAGGCGAGCTCGGCCAGGGCGCGGATGGGCGGGCGCACCGGATTTCCCACCACCCTCGCGCGTTCGGCGACACCCTTCGGCGCCTTCTTCAGCGTGGGAAAGGCGCAGGCGATGGTCTGGATGTGCGGCGCCAGGAACCGGTTCGCCCGGCCCATGACCGCGTTCTGCTCGTGGATCACCGTGGCGCGGCGGTCCAGGATCGCGGCGACCAGCGCCGGCGCCGAGGGATAGCCGCCGAAGCCCACCACCACGTTCGGATCGATCTCGCGGAACAGCGTCCTCGCCTGTAGCGCGCCGCGCAGCACCGCGACGCCGGCCCGCATCATGCCGATGGGGTCGCCGGGCTTGAACGTCGCCGCCGACAGGCCGATGCGCCGTTCGGCGGGGAAGTCCTGGGCCAGGTTCGCGACCCGCTCGTCCGACGCCAGGACGATGCCCCAGCCGCGGGCGATCAGCGCCTCGGCCAGCGCCTGGGCGGGAAACAGATGGCCGCCGGTTCCCCCGGCGGCGACGACGGCGATCTTGCGCATGAGCGGTGCGGCCCTAAGCGAACGCGCCGGCCTTGGCGAGCCCTTCGGTTGGGGTATAGGCGCCCGGCCGCCGGCGGGTCAGCGCCAGGGCGAGGCCCATGGTCAGCCCCATGGCCAGCATCGACGAGCCGCCATAGCTGATGAACGGCAGCGTCATGCCCTTGGTCGGAATAAGGTTGAGGTTCACCGCCACGTTGATGATCGCCTGCTGCCCCACGAGCACGAAGAGGCCCGCCGCGGCCACCTGCTCGAAGGGGTCGCTCAGCTTCATGGCGCGATAGAGGCCGCGCACCACGACGAAGGAAAACAGCGAGAGCAGCAGCAGGCTGAAGATCAGCCCGTACTCCTCGGCGCCGACCGAATAGATGAAGTCGGTGTGCAGGTCGGGCACGTGGCGCTTCATCACCCCCTCGCCCGGCCCGCGTCCGAAGAAGCCGCCGGCGGCGATAGCCTCCGACGCCCGGTCGACCTGATGGGTGTCGGCCTTGTCGGGGCTGAGGAACCGGTCCACCCGGCTCTGAACGTGCGGGAACAGGAAATAGGTGGACGACAGGCCCGCGACGGCCGTGGCCCCCAGCAGCATCACCCACGACATCGGCACGCCCGCCATCCAGAACGCCGCCCCGAACGCGATGGTGATCAGCACCGTCTGCCCAACGTCGGGCTGAATCAGCAACAGGCCGATGGAGACCGCGTACAGGACGAAGGCGATGGAGACCCCGGGGACCCCCTGGCCCTTCTGCCCCTCGGCGAACATCCAGGCGACCAGGATGATCAGCGCGGGCTTCATGTATTCCGAGGGCTGGAAGGTGAAGCCGCCGAACTCGAGCCAGCGAGTGGCGCCCTTGGCGTTGTGACCGATGAACGGCAGAGCGATCATCACCGCGATGGCGGCCAGCCAGATGATGAACGAGGCGCGCCGCACCCCCTTCACGTCGAGCATCGAGACGCTGATCAGGATCACCGCCGAGGCTCCGGCGAACACGCACTGCCGGACGGCAAAATGGAACGGATCGCCGATGTTCATGCGCGCCGCCGCCGCCGGGCTGGCGGCGAAGGACATCAGGACGCCGATGGCGATGAGGATCGCCACGACCCCCAGCATCCAGCGGTCGACGGTCCACCACCAGACCCCGATCGGCGTGCGATCCGAGCGGGCGAAGGCGTGGGCGTTGCTCGCGGTCGTCATGCGGCCCCCTCGGTTGTCTTCCCGGCCGCAAGCGCGGCCACCGCGGCGCGGAACGCCTCGCCCCGGGCCTCGAAATCGGCGAACTGATCGAAGGAGGCGCAGGCCGGCGACAACAGCACGATCGCGTCCTGGCCCGACGCCGCGGCGTCCGCGTAGGCAGCCTGGGTCGCGGCGGCGATGGTTCCGCTCTGCACCGCCTCGGCCCTGCCCGCCAGCACCTGGGCGAACGCGGGCGCCGCCTCGCCGACCAGATAGGCCTTGATCACCCGCGGGAAGAGGTCGGCGAGGTCGTCGATGCCGCCGGCCTTCGGCTGGCCGCCCGCGATCCAGTGGAAGTTGGGATAGCTCGACATCGCCTGGCGCGCCGCGTCGGCGTTGGTGGCCTTGCTGTCGTTGACGAACCGCACCTTCCCGATGGTCCCGACCGTCTCCATCCGGTGCGCGAGTCCCGGGAACGTCATCAAGGCGCGCGCGGCGGTGGCGGGCTCGACGCCCAGGCCCTTGGCGGCGGCATAGGCGGCGGCGGCGTTCTGCCAGTTGTGGCGGCCAGGCAGCGAACGGGCGCGCTTCAGGTCGGCCACCTCGACGGTCCGCTCGCCAGCCGCATCGTACAGCAGGCCGTCCAGGGCATAGACGCCCCGGCTCATCGCCTTGTTGGCCGAGATCGGGACAATGGTGCGCCGGTTGGCCGAGGTGATCTCGGTGCAGATCCGCTGGCCCCAGGCGTCGTCCACGCCGATCACCGCCGTGTCGCCCTTGGCCTGGTTGGCCAGGATCCGCGTCTTGGCCGCCACATAGCCCTCCATGTCGCCGTGCCGCTCCAGGTGGTCGGGCGAGATGTTGAGGATGATGGTCACGTCGGCGTGCAGGCTGGAGGTCAGGTCCAGCTGATAGGACGACAGCTCCAGGACGTAGACCGCGCCGCCGTGCATGTCGTCGAGGCCGAGGACGCCGGCGCCGA
>DASVNS010000318.1:0-3588 GCA_036383735.1 Phenylobacterium sp.
CAGAAAGCCGGCCCCGTCCCTTGCGGACCGGCGGCATAGGCGCCGACGATCACCAGCGCCAGGATGAAACTGACGATGACGGTGTTGCGGAAATTCGCGAGTAGTCCGGCCATATCACTAACCCTCTGAGTCCTGCCCTGGCCGGGAGGTATAGGGCGTTTCGTTTCAGGCTGGAAGCGAGGTGTCGCAGGTCAAACCGCGATCAGCGCGGCGGCCACCTTGCGGCCCTCGGACGTGAGTAGGTTGTAGAGCTTGGCCGCCGCCGGCGTGTCCATGAATTCCAGGCCGATCCCTGCGGCCCGCAAGCCCTCGCGGATTTCGCGCGGCGGCATGGCGTTGCGCGCGCCCACCCCCAACAGCACGAACTCGACCTCGGCCGCGCCGGCGTCCAGGACGGGCCGCAGGGCTTCCAGGGAGAGCTGGTCCAGGCTGGCCACGTCCCAGCTCCTGGCCTCGTCGCAGACGATCAGGACCGAGCCCTCGTGCCGCTGGCCGGCAAGTCGGAAACCACCGTCACCATAGGCGTCGATGCTGGGGGCGTTGCGCGCCACGGGCAGACCTCAGGGGCGGACGGTGGCCGGCCTAAGAGGCTCGGCCGGGTCGTCATTCCGCTTCACGCCCCAGAGCAGGATGATCGGCAAAGCGACGTACACCGAGGAATAGGTGCCGATGATGATGCCGAAGACCATGGTGAAGACCAGCGGGAAGAGCACCGGCCCGCCCAGGAACATGGCCCCGGCCAACGCCAGTATCGCCGTCGAACCGGTGATCAGGGTACGTGACAAACGCTCGTTCTCGGACTTGTTGATCACGTCGCGGAGCGGCGTGGTCTTGTACTTGCGCAGGTTCTCGCGAAGTCGGTCGAAGGTGATGACCTTCTCGTTCATCGAGTAGCCGATGACGGTCAGCAGGGCCGCAATCGAGGTCATCGAGAACTCGATCTGCGTGATCGAGAGCAGGCCCAACGTCAGCACGATGTCGTGGAACACCGCCGCCACCGCGCCCAGCCCGAACTGCAGCTGGAAGCGGAACCAGATGTAGGCCAGCATCAGGGCCAACGCGATGGCGAGCGCCATGAAGCCGCCGGACATCAGCTCGCCGGAGACCTTCGGTCCGACGACCACGGGCGGCTTGAATTCCATGCCCGGGAACTTCGCGGCGAGGTTCTGCTTCACCCGCTCGGCGGACTGGAAGGCGTTGCCCTCGGTGCGGAAGCGGACGATCGCCGTATCGGGGCGGCCAAAGCCCTGCACCTGAGCGTCATGGCCGCCGGCTGCCGGAACCGCCGCCCGCAGGTCGCCCAGGGGCACGGGACCCTTGGTGCGCACCTCGATGGCGGTGCCGCCGACGAAGTCGATGCCGAAGTTCAGGCCGTTGGCCACGAACGAACCGATCGACCCCAGCACGAGCAGGGCCGAGAGGACCGCGGCGGCGGGCGCCAGCCGCACGAAGTCGATGTGGAAGGCGCGCGGGAGGAGACGGATAAGAGGCCAGGGCATGAGGTCGCTCTATTCGATCGGCAGCGTCTTCGGCTTGTTGGCGCGGAACCACCAGCCGATGAGAACCTGGGTGATGACCACGGCCGTAAACACCGAGGTGACGACGCCGATCAACAGGGTCCAGGCAAAGCCGCGGATCGGCCCCGAGCCGAACTGGAACATGATGATGGCGGAAATGGCGCTGGTGATGTTGGCGTCGAGGATCGACACCAGCGCGCGGCTGTAGCCGTGCTCCAGGGCCATGATCGGCGTTCGCCCGGCGTGGGCCTCGTCGCGAACCCGCTCGTAGATCAGCACGTTCGCGTCCACGGCCACAGCCAGGGTGAGGATCAGGCCGGCGATGCCCGGGAAGGTCAGCGTCGCCTGGGTCATCGACATGATGCCGAGGATCAGCAGCACGTTGACGATCAGCGCCAGGGCGGCGAACACGCCGAACAGGCCGTAGGCCAGCACGATGAAGACGATGATCGCGGCGCCGCCGATGATCAGCGATATCGCGCCGGCCCGGATCGCGTCCGCGCCCAGCTCGGCCGAGACCGTCTGCTGCTCCTGCACCGTCAGCGGGGCCGGCAAGGCCCCGGCGCGCAGCAGGATCGCCAGGTTGTTGGCGCTTTCGGTGGTGAAGCTGCCGCTGATCTGACCCGACCCGCCTGTGATCGGCTCGTTGATGCTGGGGGCCGAGATGTACTTGTTGTCCAGGACGATGGCGAAGCGCTTGCCGACGTTCTGGGCGGTGGCGTCGGCGAAGCGTTTGGCGCCAAGCCCGTTGAACCGGAAGCTGACGACCGGTTGGCCGGTCTGCTGGCTGAAACTGCCCTGGGCGTCGGTCAGCATCTCGCCCGTCACCAGGGCCCGGCGCTTGATCACCAGCGGCGGGGCGCCGGGTTCAGCGCCCTGCATCACCACCGTACCGGGCGGCACGCGGCCTTGCAGCGCCTGCGCCACGTCTGCGGTTTCATCGACCATCTGGAACGTCAGCTTGGCCGTCTGGCCGACGATGGCCTTCAGTTTCTCGGGATCGCTCTCGCCCGGGGCGGCAATGGAGATTCGGTTCGTACCCTGGCGCCGGATGTCCGGCTCCTTGGTGCCCAGTTCGTCGATTCGGCGACGGATCACCTCGATGGACTGGTCCACCGCCTTGGCGGCCTGCGCGTCGAGCGCCTGGGCGATATAGGCCACCCGGATCCGCTGGTCAGGAGCGACAGCGACGGTGAGGTCGCGGCCGCCCGTCGCCATGGCGGTTCCCAGGGTCTGACGGAGCAGCTTCACCGCCTGGTCTACCTGGGCCGGGTTGTTGATGCGGACGCTCACCTCGCCGTTCGCCACCCCGAGGCCGGTGAAGTCGATCTCAGCCTCGCGGAGCGTCGTGCGCGTGTCTTCCACCAGGTTGGTGAGCAGCTCGGTGCGCAGCGCCGCGGTGTCCACCTCATAGAGCAGGTAGGATCCGCCCTGCAGGTCGAGGCCCAGGTTCAGCGTCTGCTTCGGCAGGAAACCGGGCAGGCTGTCGCGCACCGACTGCGGCAGCAGGTTCGGCAGGGTGAAGAAGATCCCATACAGCGTCGCCAGGACGACGAGGATGACCCTCCAGCGGGAAACGGTGATCATCGAGGGGTGCTTTAAGCCTTGGAATCGTTGGCCGGCGCGGGTGCGCCGCGCGTCCGGACGTCGGAGATCATCGTCTTGACCACCTTCACGGTGACGCCGCTGGCGATCTCGACGCCGACTTCCGCGTCCTCGACCCGCACGATCTTGCCGATCATGCCCGAGGACAGCACGACGGTGTCACCGCGCTTCAGGCCCGCCAGCAGCGCCTGATGCTGCTTCATGCGCCGCTGCTGCGGCCGGATCATCAGGAAGTAGAACAGCACGACCAGCGCGACCAGCGGCAGGATCTGCAACAGCATGGCCTGAGGGCCGCCGCCAGCGGCGCCGTCAAGGGCTTGGGCGTAGGCAGGGGTGGCGAACATGGCCTCTCCGAAAATGCGCAAGCAGGCGCCCCCACACAGATGGGGCCCCGCGAAAGTCGGCGGAAGCTATGCGGATGGGCTCGCTTTTGCAATGGAACGCCTACGTGTATGGGCTGCGGCCG
>DASVNS010000319.1:0-12349 GCA_036383735.1 Phenylobacterium sp.
ACGGGTCGATGTCTCGGAAACTCCCGAAGGCGCCCCCCACGGCGTTGTGGACAACCACTTTCGGTGCGCCGATCTCCGCGATCACGCGTTCGAGGGCGAGGGCGTCCGTCACGTCGCAGGGAACGGCGAGCGAGTCCGGAACCTCGGATTCCAAGGCGGCGAGCCTGTCTCGGTCGCGGGCCAGCATTGCAACGCGGTAGCCGCCCTCAGCGAAGCGACGGACCAAGGCGGAGCCGGTTCCGGGGCCGACGCCGGTGATGAGTGCCAGGGGTTTCGCTATCGATGCCATCAGGCCGGTTCCTTAGTTCTGGGCGCGCAAGTCACTGGCGCACGATGTTGAGACCATGTTGTCGAAGGTCGTCCGCCCGCGCATGAAGATTAGGAACGACGAGGTCTCCGAGCGGTCGTTTGCCGGGCTGTCCAGGGACTACTGGAATCTACGAAGACCTCAAGGCGTCTTCCTGCTCTGCCGCGCCTCGATCAGCGTGCGCGCCGCATCCGCCCCGATGGCCAGGATCCGATCGGACAGGGCGCCCGGACGTGTGGCGCGGGCGAGTTGGAGCGCGCCCACGATGGTCGCATAGACACCCAGCGCAACACTCTCCGGATCCTGGGTCCCGGGTGGGAGTCTCTCTGCCATCCCGCCGATCAGCTTGACCAAGTGCCGGGTGTAGAGGTCGCGTATCTCAGCCGGCTGGCGAGCGACTTCCGGCAGGAGCGCGGCAGAAGCGCAGCCGGTCCCGGCATCATCGCGGTGCTGCGGTGAAAGATAGTGTGCAAGCGCCGCCTCCAGGCCGCCGGTGGTCAGCGCCTCTCCGAGTTGGCTCGCCAAGTCCTCCAGAGCGGCAACCAGGCTTTCACCCACAAGCTCCGCCTTGGATTGGAAGTGCGGAGAGAACGCCCCGTTGGTGAGCCCCGCAGCGCTCATGATGCCAGTGATGCCGGACGCGGCGATGCCATCGGTGCGGAACCGTTCCGCGGCGACTTCCACGATGCGGCGACGCGACGCGTCTTTGCGGCCCTTCTCGTAGCGCATGGCCTCTTCTTCACCGTTTTCCCGATTGCATTAAAGTCATAATGGCATATGAGGGTCTTAATGCAACCGCCCGCGAGCGGGCCTAGGCGAGAAAAATAGATGAAAACGAACTCGGGAAAGACGGCGATCGTGACCGGCGCCTCGATGGGCATTGGGCGCGCGACCGCCGAGGCGTTGGCTCGTGCCGGTTACACGGTTTTCGGGACGAGCCGTCGCTCCACGAACGACGGCCCGAACCAAGTGTCCATGCTCACGTGCGATGTGACGGACGACGAGTCGGTGAAATCCCTCGTCTCCACGGTGCTCGCGCGGACCGGCCGGATCGACCTGCTGGTGAACAACGCCGGCATCGGGTTGCAGGGCGGCGCTGAGGAATCCTCGATGAGCCAGGTTCAGGCGTTGTTCGACGTCAACATGTTTGGCGTCGTTCGTGCGACCAATGCGGTGCTGCCGTCGATGCGGCAGCGCGGCGGTGGTCGCATCATCAACATCAGCTCGGTGCTCGGGTTCCTTCCCGCGCCCTATTCGGCCTTCTATGCGGCGACCAAGCACGCAGTCGAAGGCTACTCGGAATCGCTGGACCACGAGGTCCGGGCTTTCGGCGTCCGCGTCTCCGTCGTCGAGCCGGCCTACACCCGCAGCGTGTTCGACCAGAACTCCCTTCAGCCCGACGCCAAGATGCCGGAGTACGACAAGGCTCGGGCCGGCGTGACGGCCCTCATCGAGGAGGTGATGGCCACGGGCGACGCGCCCGAAGTGGTGGCCGAGACCGTCGTGCTGGCCGCCGGCGCCGTGCGTCCGAAGCATCGCTATACGGCCGGGAAACTCGCACGGCAGATCAGCGTGCTGCGCCGGTTCGTGCCGGCGGACGCCTTCGACAAGAGCCTGCGCAAGCAAATGCATCTGCCGGCGTAGAGCGGTGCGCGGGCACGCTACGCCCGCGCCTTCCCTCTGCACCGAGCGGGTGGACCCAGAGGTGAAGGCCGTGGATCAGTTGGGGCGCGAGCGCTTGATCATTCGCTCCGCCTCGGCGTCCATCGAGCCGAGAAAGTCCAAGGCCAGGGCGTCGTCGAGATTGTCCTTGATCAGGCCGAGCGCCGCGCGCGGCCCGCCCGCGAGTTTGGCCGCGACGCCAAACGCCGTCTCGAGCAACAACTCGTCGTCGACGACGCGGTTCACGAGACCCATGCGCTCGCAACGCTCGGCGTCCACGTCTTCCGAGAGCAACATGAGTTCCCGCGCCCGGCTGGGTCCCACAGCCCGAGTGAGGAGCCAGGAGACCCCGTAGTCTCCGGATAGTCCGATGCGCACATAAGCCGTTCGGATGAAGGCGCTCCGTGCAGCGATCCTAAGGTCGCAGGCCAGCGCCAGCGACAGACCTGCGCCGGCCGCGGGGCCAGGGAGCGCGGCCACGCTCGGCTTGCGGCTGTTGACCAGGACGCCCGTCAGGGTGCGCTGGCGCGTGACCAGCTCTGCGACCACCTCGGCCCTCGGCCTGGGATCGGGCGCCGCGTTGGACATGCTCTTGATGTCGCCGCCAGCGCAGAACGCCTTGCCCGCGCCGGTGATCAGATAGGCGCCGACGTCCGGATCGGCTTCGCATTGCGCCAGTGTTGTCCGGATCATCGGGGTCATCATGTCGCCAAGCGCGTTACGCGCTTCGGGGCGGTTCAAGGTGATCACCGCCACGCCGTCGCGCACTTCGCAGTTCAGGTACTGGGTCCCGGTGTCCACCACACGAATCGCCATGATCAACTCCATTCCGGTGCGACTTCGCCGCCTCCGAGTCGGAGCGGCGGCGCCAAGGCGGAAGGCGCTGCGAGTTATGGGAATAGTTCACGCCACCTGAAAATCAAAACACCAAGGCCGGCGGTGAGGGCCACGGGTCCGATCGCCCGAAGTGGGCGCGTCATGCTCGCGATTGAATATTCCAAACGGATGTTGGATAGCGTCGTCGGGTCAGGCGAACCCGCTGTCAGTTGGAACTGGGGCGGAGGCGTCGGGAGCTGCTTTCGCGGGCACGCTCCGGGACTTTAGATATGACGCCTGACGGTCGCGCCCACGTGATGCGTGGTCCCGCGCCAGCGGCGTCCCATGCTGACGTTGAAATAGCCAACCGCGGCGACAAGCCGGCGCGTACGCAAGGAAGGATCCGCCGATGGGCGAACTGCTGAACATCCAGGACCGAGGCCATGTGCGCACGATCGTGCTCAACCGTCCGGAGAAGAAGAACGCGCTGAGCCAGGCGCTGGCGTGGGCGATCATCGGCGCAGTCGATGACGCCGCGAAGGACGACGACGTCTGGGTCATCGCGATCACCGGGTCGGGCGGCGCCTTCTGTTCGGGGCTCGATCTCTCGACGGCGGAAACCCATTCGCCGTTCCCGCCCCAGACGGCTTACCTCGACGACATCGGCTGGGTCGGCCACTTCCTGCTGTCGATGCGCAAGCGCTGCGACAAGCCGATCGTCGGCGGGATCAATGGCGTCGCGGTGGGCGCGGGGCTGGGTCTCGCTATGGCGACCGATGTCCGGATGGTCAGCCGCAGCGCCCGGCTCATGGCCGGCTACACCCGCATCGGCGGATCGCCCGACGCGGGCCTCACCATCACGCTCCCGCAGGCGATGGGATATGAACGGGCCATGCGGTTCATGATCGAGAACCGCACCCTGCAGGGCGAAGAGGCGGTCGCCTGGGGCCTTGCGGGAGAGGTGGTCGACGACGACGCCTTCCAAACGCGTCTCGAGGCCTACTGCGACGAGCTTTGCGCCTGGTCTCCCATCACGCTTCGTCTGCTGAAGCGCGGTCTCGTGGCCGCGACCGACTCGATCAACATGGAGCAGCAACTCCGCTTTGAGGTCGCAAACATCCTACGGGCCTTCCATAGCGAGGACGGCCAGGAAGCTCGTCGGGCCTTCATCGAGAAACGCGCGCCGGTGTTCGCCGGCCGCTAGCCCGAAGCCCGATTGCGAGTCGTCTGGAACGGGTTTCACGCCGATCCAGACGCACTTCCGCGACGCGGTCACCACGAAACAAGTTCCGGAACCCCTTTCGGGGCTCCGGCTTGTCCAGATTCCTTGATTTCAAGGAGAATGGTGGTGCCGCCGTCGGGACTCGAACCCGAGACCTCAGCCTTACCAAGGATGCGCTCTACCACTGAGCTACGGCGGCGAAGGCGGGCGCTATAGCGGGAGCCGGGCGCGGCGTGAAGCCCCAAATCGACGAGCGGTGCTTGACGCACGAGGCGCCTCGCCGCACCTGAGGCCCATGGCCGAGGACGGAAAGAGCAAAGCGGGCGCTCCACAGACGCGTGAGGCGAAGCTCGCCGAGGCGCTGCGGGCGAACCTGCGCCGCCGCAAGGCCGCAGCGCCGGCGCCTGCATCGAAGCCTCACAAACCCACTGCGGATTGACGGCTTGGCGTGCTCACGGCGCGCAGGCTAGATACGCCACGAGGCGCCGCGGAGGGACGCGGCCCATGCCGACTTCGAAGGATAACGAGTGGATCGCATCGCCATCATCGGCGGCGCGCAGCTGAAGGGCGAGATCCCCATCAGCGGCGCCAAGAACTCGGCCATCAAGCTGATGGCGGCGAGCCTGCTCACCGAAGAACCTCTGCGGCTGACCAATATGCCGCGCCTCGCCGACACCCGCTTCCTGGGCAAGCTGCTGCAGCGCCTGGGCGCGGAGCTGGTCGAATCGGACGGGCCGGACGGCGCCGAAACGCTGCTGACCACCCGGGAGATCGTCAGCGGCTTCGCACCCTATGACCTGGTTCGCCAGATGCGGGCCTCGTTCAATGTGCTGGGTCCGCTGCTGGCGCGCACCGGCCAGGCCAAGGTGTCGCTTCCCGGCGGCTGCACGATCGGCGCCCGTCCGGTGGACCTGCACCTGAAGGCGCTGGAGGCGCTGGGCGCCAGGATCGATTTGCATGAGGGCTATGTATACGCCCAAGCGCCGCGCGGGCTGACCGGGGGCCAGGTCGAGTTCCCCTTCGTCTCGGTGGGGGCCACCGAACACACCCTGCTCGCCGCGGTGCTGGCCCAGGGCGAGACGGTGATGAAGAACGCGGCTTGCGAACCCGAGATCACCGACCTGGCCGACTGCCTGAACAAGATGGGCGCCAAGGTCAGCGGGGCAGGAACGTCGATCATCCACATCGAAGGCGTGAGCCGCCTCACGGGGGCGACGCACGCGGTGCTCCCCGACCGGATCGAGACCGGCACCTATGCGCTGGCCGCGGCGATGGCCGGCGGCGAAGTGCGGCTGACCCGCACCCGCAGTGACTTCATCCAGGCGTTGATCGACAAGATGGTCGAGGCCGGGGTCGAGGTGACGCCCCACAACGACGGCCTCACCGTCAAACGCAACGGCGCGCGGCTGAGGCCGGTGGAGGTGACCACCGATCCCTATCCCGGCTTCGCCACCGATCTGCAGGCGCAGTTCATGGCGCTGATGACCCTTGCCGATGGCGAGAGCGTCATCCGTGAGACCATCTTCGAGAACCGCTTCATGCACGTGCCGGAGCTGGGCCGGCTGGGCGCCGATATCTCGGTGCACGGCGGCGAGGCCCGCGTGCGCGGCGCGGAGGCGCTGGAAGGCGCTCAGGTGATGGCGACGGACCTGCGCGCCTCGGTCAGCCTGGTCATCGCGGGCCTGGCGGCGCGGGGGGAGACGGTGGTGCACCGCGTCTATCACCTGGACCGCGGTTTCGAGCGGCTGGAGGAGAAGCTGAGCGCCTGCGGCGCCCAGATCCGCCGCCTGAAGGGCGACGGCGACGCCGAGGAAGTGGAGTAGGGCGTGGCCGATCTGAGCGCGCTGCGGCTTCTCGCCCAGGATCCGGACGACCTGTCGGTGATCTCCGCGGCCTTGCAGGACGCGGTCGCAAAGCTTGGCGACATTTCCTACGAGGCCAAGGCCCGCCGCTTGACCATCGCCTTCAATCGCTTCCGCTGGGAGGCGGGCGGGCGGCAACGGGTCCGCGCCGCTTTGCAGATCGGTAGCGTGCTGTCGGTGCAGGGACGCAAGATCCGCCGCGACCGCCGCGATGCCGTGGTCGAACTGCTCGCCATAGGGTTCGAGCCGCAGGAGGCGCCGGCGGGCGTCTTGACCTTCAGTTTCGCCGGCGGCGGCGACCTGCGCGCCCAGGTCGAGTGTGTCGATGCCGTGCTGGCCGATGTCTCCGAGCCTTGGCCGACGCCGCGCAAGCCTGCCCACGACGCCTGAGCGGGAGTCGCCTTCGCGGGCCTCCGCCGCTAAAGAACGGCCCATGCGCCGCTTCCGTTTTTCCGATCCCGGCTTTCAGGCCGCGTTCTCCGCCTTCATCGCCGAGCGCCGCGAGACGCCGGAAGAGGTGGACGCGATCGTCCGCGACGTGCTGGCCGCCGTTCGTGCGGAAGGGGTCACGGCGCTGCTGCGCTATGCCCGGGAGTTCGACAAGGTCGAGCTGACCGAGGCCACCCTGCGAGTCACCGCCGAAGAGATCGCGGAGGGCGCCGCCGCCTGTTCCGCCGAGGTGCGCGACGCCATCGCTTTCGCCGCCCGACGCATCCGCGCCTATCACGAGCGGCAGCGACCCGCCGACCAGCGCTTCGTGGACGAGGTCGGCGTGGAGCTCGGCTGGCGCTGGACGCCGCTGGAATCGGTGGGGATCTACGTGCCGGGCGGGCGGGCCGCCTATCCCTCCACAGTGCTGATGAACGCCGTGCCGGCCGCTGCCGCGGGCGTCGAACGGATCGCCATGGTCACCCCGCCCGGACGCCTGCAGCCTGCCGTCCTGGCCGCGGCCCAGGCGGCGGGGGTCAGCGAGATCTGGCGGGTCGGCGGCGCCCAGGCGGTCGCGGCGCTGGCCTATGGCGCGGGGCCGATCAAGCCCGTCGACAAGATCGTCGGCCCCGGCAACGCGTTCGTCACCGCCGCCAAGCGGCGGGTCTATGGTGTCGTCGGCATCGACGCCCTGGCCGGCCCGTCTGAAATCGTCGTGGTCTCCGACGGCGGGAGCGATCCGCAATGGATCGCCGCCGACCTGTTGTCGCAAGCCGAGCACGACCCCGCGGCTCAATCCATCCTGATCACCGATGACGAGGTGTTCGCCGGCAAGGTCGAAGCGGCTGTTCATGAACAGCTTGGAACCCTGTCGACAGGCAAGGACGCTGCCTCGTCCTGGCGTGACCACGGCGCGGTGATCATCGCGCCGCTGGACGCAGCTCCACGCCTCGTGGACGAGATCGCACCGGAACACGTGGAGTTCGCCCTCGACGCGCCCGAGCGCCTGGCCGACCGAGTGCGCCATGCGGGCGCCATCTTCCTGGGCCGCCACGCTCCCGAGGCCGTGGGCGACTATGTGGCCGGTTCGAACCACGTGCTGCCGACCAGCCGGGCGGCGCGGTTCTCATCCGGCCTTTCGCTCTATGACTTCCTCAAGCGGACCTCGATCGTGAAGTGCGACGCGGAGTCGTTCGCGGCCCTCGCGAAGGCTACCATCGCCCTGGCGGACGCCGAAGGCCTGCCAGCCCACGCCCGTTCGGCGGCGATCCGGCTGGGGCAGGGCCGGTAGGTGTCCGCCGTGGGTGCGACGGCGAAGGTCGCGGCGGCCGCGGATGCAGCCAAGCCCAGCTTCACCGAACACCTGGTCGCCTCGACCAATGCCGCACTGGACCACATCCTGAGCCTCGATCCGGTAGAGGCGGGGATCAACGCCGGGCTCTCCGCGGCCGTTGTGCTGCTGGCCTATGGTGCGCTTTGGGTGGTGCGGCGGCTGTCGGACCACTGGCTTGCGCGCGTTGGCGCGGACGGTGGCGAAGCCGAGGCGGCGCGGACCCAGCAGGCGGCCCGCTTCAGCTGGGGTCTCCTGCGCCTGGCTGTGGCGGTGGGGGTCATCGTCACCGTGCTGGGGATCTGGGGCGTAGACGCCTGGCTCTGGCTCTCCGGCGAGGCCGGCGCGCGGCTGGTGCGCCTGGCGCTGGTGGTGATCATCGCCACGGCCCTGGTCGAAGTCTCGGGCTTCATCATCAGGCGGTTGATCGGCGGTTTCGCCCGCCGCAGCGCCGATCCACGCCGGGCGGCGCAGCTCCGCACCCTGGGACCGATTCTCACCGGCTGCGTTCAGAGCGTGCTCGTGGTCGTCGGCGGGCTGACCGTCCTCACCGAACTCGGGCTGAAGGTCGGGCCGATACTGGCCAGCGCCGGCGTGCTCGGCATCGCCGTGGGCTTCGGCGCCCAGACCCTGGTGAAGGACTTCCTGACCGGCCTGTTCCTGATCGCCGAGGATGTGGTCTCTGTAGGCGACAACGTGGAGATCGGTGGCTTCAGCGGCGCCGTCGAGGCGATGACCCTGCGCACGATCCGCCTGCGCGACGCGAACGCCACGCTGCACATTTTCCCCTACAGCGAAGCCCAGGTGATCCACAATCGCACCAAGGGCTTCTCGTCCTACCTGGCCGAGATACCGGTCAGCTACGATGCCGACCTGGACCGTGCGCTGGCGGTCATCCAGCAGGTGGGCGACGAACTGCGCGCCGATCCCCGCTTCAAGAAGCGGATCACCAAGCCCTTCGAAGTGATGGGCGTCGACCGCCTGGCCGACAACGCGGTCTACATCAAGGCCCGGTTCACGACCGAGCCGCGCGCCCAGTGGGACGTCGGCCGCGAGTTCAACCGCCGGCTCAAGAATGCCTTCGACACGGCCCGCATCCTGACGCCCGTCAAGACGACGCCGGTGCAGGCCCAGCCGCTTGAAGCTGGTGCGGCAGGCCCGACGGCGCCGTCCGAGCCGCCGACGCGAAGCTGAACAGTTCCTGTCAATGAGCCTGAAGCTTCGTTCAGGCTGAGCTGTCTAGAAGATCACCATCGATTGAACGCAGAGGACGGAGAAACACCCATGCGTACCCTGAACACGAAGACCATCGGCGGCGGCGTTGCGGCGGCGATCCTGGCCGGCGCGCTGTCCCTGGGCGGCGTGTCCAGCGCGAGCGCCGGGGTGACGGGCTGCTCGGCTCCCGGCGGCAAGCAGGAAGCCGGCGCGGTCATCGGTGCGGTGCTGGGCGGCGTGATCGGCAACCAGGTCGGCGGTCGCCACGCCACTGGTGAGACGGTCGCCGGCGCGGCCGTCGGCGCGGCTGCCGGCTCGGCGATCGGCTGCGAAGCCCAGAAGTCCAGGGCGAACAACAACGGGACCTACACCCGCAACGGCTACCGCCTGTCGGGCAATGTCTCGCCCGCCAGCTACGATCGGATCGGCAACGCGTTCGTGGCCGAAAGCGGCGTGAACCTCCGCGCGGCGCCCACGACCAACTCGGCCCGCGTTGGCCGCCTGCAGTCCGGCGAGCGGTTCCAGGCCCTGGCGAAGGTGCGCGGCAGCGACTGGATCCTGGTGGGTCAGAACGGCATCGGCGTCGGCTACGTCCGCGGCGACTTCGTCCGTCCGGCGGGCCACCGCTACGCCGCCTACTGATCGCGGCGAGCCCCACAAAACGACGCCCGGCGCCCCCGCGCCGGGCGTTTTTTCGTGTCTGGCGCAACTGCTTGGCGCCTGCGGGATGACGAGAGCCCCCGTATTGCAATAAAGCTCCGCCTCGAAGCCATGGCCGAAGACCCAAAGAAGATTCACCGGCTGCAATCCGTTGCGCTCGACGAAGAGTCGCTCGCAGCGGTTTCGCGTGACCAGGAGCAGGAACGGCAGATCGCAATCTTCGACCTGCTGGAGGAGAACCTTTTCTTCCCGGAAGGCGCGGACGGCGGGCCTTACGACCTGCGCATGGGCCTGCTGGAGAATCGCCTGGTGCTGGATGTGCGCGGGCCCGGGTACGAGCGCCGCCATATCCTGTCGCTGTCGCCGTTCCGCACGCTGATCAAAGACTACTTCATGATCTGCGACAGCTACTACCAGGCCATCCGCAACTCGACGCCGCAGCAGATCGAGGCCTTGGACATGGGCCGCCGCGGCCTGCACAACGAAGCCTCCGAGCTTTTGCAGACCCGGCTGGGGGGCAAGATCGAGACCAACCTCGATACGGCCCGGCGGCTCTTCACCCTGATCTGCGCCCTGCACTGGCGGGGCTGACGACGGATGGCCGACGAGCCTGGGAAGCGGCTGCCCGACGCCGTCCTCTTCTGTTGCAACTTCAACAAGGTGCGCTCTCCAATGGCGGAGGCCTTGCTGAGGCGCTTGATCGGCAACCGGATCTTCGTCGATAGCTGCGGGCTGAAGCGAGCGGCTTTCGATCCGGACGTCGACGACATGGAGGTCGATCCGCTCGCCGCCGAGGTCATGCGGGAGCTGGGGGTGGACATCACGGTTCACCACTCCAAGACCTTCGCCGATCTGGAGGACGACTCCTTCGATCTCGTGATCTCGCTGACGCCCGAGGCTCAGCACCGTGCGGTGGAGCTGGCCCGTGGCCGGTCGGCGGACATCGAATACTGGCCGACCCAGGACCCGACCCTCGCCGAGGGTTCGCGCCAGCACCGGCTCGAAGCCTACCGGCAGGTTCGCGACGGGCTGGCGGCGCGCATCCTCAAGCGCTTCGGCGCCTGAGGATCCATCGACCTTCGCAGGACCCGTGCGTTATGATCGCGTTGTGCAGTTGCAGCCTCGCCGCGTGGGCCGTCGCCGCAAGCGATTTCGAGAGCTGCATGGCGAAAGAAGAACCACTGGCGTTTTCCGGCACGATCGGCGAAGGGCTCCCGAACGCCATGTTCAGGGTGAAGATCGAGAACGATCACGAGGTCATCGCCCATACAGCAGGTAAGATGCGCAAGAATCGCATCCGGGTGTCGGCCGGCGACAAGGTCCTCGTGGAAATGACTCCCTACGACCTGACCAAAGGCCGCATTACGTTCCGTGTCCGCTAGAGGCTTTCTGGGTCAGGTGAAATCGCCCGGACCAGGCAAGGCGCTCTAAATCGAAACCTTGGGTGATGGCCGCATGACCGCGCGCAGCTTCGGCCGCCACCCGCCAATCTGACCGAGGCGCCGCCTTGTCTACTGAGCCGCGCCTGGTCCTGGCCTCCGCAAGTCCTCGTCGATTGGACCTTCTGCGCCAGATCGGGCTCATACCCGACGCGGTCGAAGCCCCCGACCTCGATGAAACCCCCCGCCATGACGAAACCCCCCGACGCCAGGCGCTGCGCCTGGCGCAGGAAAAGGCGGCGCTGATCGCCGGCCGCCAGCCGGGCGCGCACGTCCTGGCCGCCGATACGGTCGTGGCGGTCGGCCGGCGCGTGCTGCCGAAGGCCCAGGACGCGGCCGAGGTGCGGGCGTGCCTGAAGCTGCTTTCCGGGCGCGCGCACAAGGTTCTCACCGGCGTGGCCGTGATCGCCCCGGATGGTCGCTCTGCCGCCCGCCTGGTGGAGAGCCGTCTCCACTTCACGCGGCTGTCCGACGCCGAGGTTGACGCCTACGTGCAGTCCGGCGAAGGGGTCGGCAAGGCGGGGGGCTATGCGATCCAGGGACGCGCCGGCGCCCTGGTGATCTCGCTCCAGGGTTCCTACTCCGGCGTCGTGGGCCTGCCGTTGTACGAAACCGCCAATCTGCTGGCCGGCCTGGGTTTTCGCCGCCCATGAGCGAACGCCGCATCTTCCTGGACCGCGGGGTGGGCGAGACCCGCGGCGTGGTCACCCTCGACGGTCGGCCGGAACGCCTCATCCTTCGGCGCGACGACGACGACCTGCGCCTGGCCCTGGGCGCACGCCTGGTGGCGCGGGTCGCAAATGTCGAGCCGGCGATCGGCACGGCCTTCCTCGACCTCGGCGGCGGCTACGAAGCCCTGCTGCCGTTCAAGCCTGATGCGCGCCCGGTCCGCGGCGCGTCGATCGAAGTCGAGATCCGGAGCGAGGCGCGGCACGGCAAGCTGCCTGTCGCGCGGCAGACGGGGGAAGGGCAGGGCGCGCCGCGCGTGCTGCAACCGCCGCCCGGCATCGAGGATATCCTGCGAGGCATCGTGCGCGACGCCACGCCGACTGAGGGCCGTGAGGCCCGCGTCACGGCCGACGAGGCCGAGGCCGAGGCGCTGGAGACGGTGCATCGCCTGCCGGGAGGCGGCGATATCGCTATCGAGCCGACCCGCGCGCTGACGTCCATCGACGTCGATCTGGGCGAGCGAAAGGGCCAGGATTCGAAGCGCGCCGCGCGCCAGGCGAATCTTGCCGCGCTCTCCGAAGGCGCCCGCCTCCTGCGGCTGAAGGGGCTGGGCGGCCTGGTGATCCTCGATCTCGTGGGGCGAGGCCACGATGGCGCGGCCCTGCTGTCCGCCGCCCGATTGGCGTTCGCGCCGGACAATCCAGGCGTTGCGATTGGCCCCGTGGGGCGTTTCGGCAC
>DASVNS010000320.1:0-5175 GCA_036383735.1 Phenylobacterium sp.
CGTAGAGGATCGTGATGAGTGCGATCACCGTGTGAACGAGTGCGTTTCGCAAATCGCGGTTGACGATCAGCGAACCGGCGACGGCTCCAACCGCCAGAGAGCTCAGACCGAACGAAACTAGCCATGCTGCTTGGAGATAAGACGGAGTGTCGCCCACCGGAGCGGGAGCCACGACCGCTGGCATCAGCAATCCTATTGCGGAGAGCGCTGTCGCTCCCCCAAAACCTAGACCGACGATGGGCCTGCGCGCGAAATAAGTGCTCGCTGCCGTTCCGCCCGTCGCCGCAATGACATGCGGCAGAACGATGAAGGCCGAATTGAAGGCCAGCAAAAGAAAGATGCTCATCAGCCCCAGGCGGTGCCTCCCTTCTTGGAAGTAAGCACGGCGAGCCGAGGTGCGCCATGGATCGCGTGCGGGCTTTGGCTCAGGGCCGCCAGCGGACCTCGTCAGAGTCGTCGAAGGGGTGGAGGCCGGACGTCGCCATGAACGGGAGCCGAGTGACCATTGTCACTCTATGACTTCCGACTAAGTCGACGAACGCATCTGGGTCGCGCTCCGCGGCGGGAGTGCCCCAGACACCATGGTGACGGACGGCGGCAGACTAGGCATAGTGCCGAAGCCCAGAGGCATCCAATGCAGCTGACCTATCAAGTGAGTCGGAAGATCTTGTTACAAGGTAGTCGGCTTCAGACCAGTTTCGTTGGTGTTGGGCTCGCCTTCGGTGCAGTCATGGCTGCTATCTCGATTGAAAGCTCTATTGAGGATAGGTCTCTCCTGCGCTCGCTGGGTGGGATTGGCCAGCTGCTCCTGTTTTCCGTGGGGACGGGGTTAGCGTCTGGAATCCTATTCGCATTGGGCGTTTGGGCGATATTGATGCCGCTCAAGGTGTGGCGGATACACCGGCAGAACCCATTACTTTACGGCGAGATGAGGCTTACTGCGAGCGAAGATGGTATTGAACTGATGGGGCCGCGAGGCGCCTCACAGTTCGCGTGGGCAGAAATTCGTGGCTTCAAGGAAAACGCAAATGTCTTCGTGGTCTGCCTGAGTAAATCGGTTGGTTATCCAATCCCGAAGCGCGAGCAAGTCGACGGCGACGTGAACAAATTCGGAGACTTGCTGCGAATGAAACTCAGACGCCTTTGAGCCTGGACCTGCACGACGAACCCTAGTCGGTGGATGGGTCCGACATTCGAGCTAGTCGGCGATCCACGCCTCACCCGCAAGCGGAAGTCGTGAAGGTCTCAGACGGGTCCGGCCGAGGGCATCGGCTCAGCGCCCTGAACCGGACCTTCGACAGCCGCGCAGGCGGCATCACCTCTGCTCAGTCATCGCCTTGCGCTGCGGCGCGGGCGGGGTTGGTGATCAACGGCTGTCGCAGGGTCGTGCCGGCCGCTTGCCCCCTCCACCATGCGCTCTGCGGCGCGCGGTCACCCTCCCGCCGCTTCGCGGGGGAGGTAGGCCTACCCCTCTGCCTTCGCGCGGCGGGCCCGGGTCTTCGGCGGCGGGGCGCCGGGCAGGCGTAGCTCGAACACGGTGCCCTGGTCGCCGGTCACCGACAGGGTCAGGTCGCCGCCGTGGCCCTGGGCCAGTTCGCGGGCGATGGCGAGGCCGAGGCCGGTGCTGTCCGGGCGGCCGGACCCCGCGAAGGGCTGGAACAGGCGTTCGCGGATGCGCTCGGGGACGCCGGGGCCGTCGTCGGAGATGCGGATGAGGCTGGCGCCGGCCTGGGCCTCCATCGAGACCTCGACGCGGCCGGGGGTGGTGCGGTCCGGCTGGTGCTCGATGGCCTGGCGGGCGTTGCGCAGCAGGTTGACCAGGATCCGATGGAGCTGGTCGGGGTCGGCGATCACCTGGTCCGAGGCGGAGATCCTGGACACCAGCTTGACGCCGGTCTCGTCCAGCCGAGCCTCGGCGGCGGCCTCCTTCAGCGCGTCGGCCAGGTGGACGGTCTGGGTCTCGGGCGCCACCTCCTGGGTCTTGCCGTAGACCAGCACGTCGGCGGCCAGCTTCACCGCCCGGTCGAGGGCACGCTCCAGGCGGGGCAGAGCCTGGCTGACCTTGGGGTCCTTGGACGCCGCCAGCCGCTCGGAGGCCAGCTGGGCGCCGGTCAGCATGTTCTTCAGGTCATGGTTGATCTTGGCCACCGCCTCGCCCAGCGCCGCCAACCGGGCGCGGGAGTTGAGCGCGGCGCGCAGGTCGGCCTGCATGCGGTCGAGCTCGGCCTCGGCGCGGCCGATCTCGTCCCTCCGGCCGGAGAGCTGGATCTGGGCTGCGGGATCTTCCGGGTCGGCGCGGAACCGTTCCATGGCGAAGGTGATCCGCTGCATCGGGCGCACCAGGAACAGGTTGAGCGCGAGATAGACGATCAGGCCGGCCAGCGCCGCCACCCCCGCCACGATCGCCACCAGGCGCCACAGGTAGCTGGCCAGCGCCCGCTTCAACTCGGTGTCGGCGGCGACGAACTCGACGAAGTCGGCCTCCTTTCGGAAGCGCGGCTCGGCCATCACCCGAACCCGGCCGCCATCGCCCAGCAGGGTCTGAAAGGGCGCAAACAGCGCCAGGCCCGCGGCGCGCGGCCGGAGGTCCACGAGGTAGGGCGCGCGCGGCGGCCGGCCAGCGGAGAACACCAGCGAGCGCGCGCCGTCTATGGAGATGGCCACGATCTCGACCCCGGCGCCTTCGAGCAATTGGCTCTTCAACTGTTCCGAGACCACCCGGTCGGGCGCGACCTCGGGCGCCAGCGAAGCCAGCTCGGCGGCGCGGACGCGGTCCAGCAGCCACTGCTGTTCATAGGCGGCCATGGCAGGTGGGATGGCCAACGCCCCGCCCAGGGCGGCGAAGACCACGGTGAGAACGAGGAGGCGCGCGGAGAGGCCGCCGGGCCAGAAGAGGCGGCGCCGGTTCCACACGGGAGCTTCGGTCGGTGCGTCCGCCATCGTCCTCCCGAATTAGTGCAGCGGAACCGTTGCGGCAACGTAAGCGCCGAAGCGGAAACTATCCTGCCCCGACCGCCTCCGCCACCGAGCGGAAGCCGTCGGCGCGCAGGCGAGCGGCCAGGTCGCGCTTGATCCGCACGACCAGGCCGGGACCTTCGAACGCCAGGGCTGAATAAAGCTGTACCGCCGAAGCGCCCGCGCGCAGCTTGGCATAGGCGTCGGCGCCCGATCCGATGCCGCCGGCGCCGATCAGCAGGAACCGCCCACCCGCCGCCTGGCGGAAACGGCCCAGGACCTGGGTCGAGAGCGCCGCGAGCGGCGCGCCGGACAGGCCGCCGGTCTCGTCCCGGTGGACGGACGCCAGCGACGGTCGGCCGATGGTGGTGTTGGAGACGATGACGCCGGCCAGTCCATGGTGCGCCACCGTGTCGGCGATGGCCGCGATCTCGGCGTCGTCCAGGTCGGGCGCCACCTTGAGGAACATCGGCACGGCCATGGCTTGCGGCAGGGCGCCGGCCGCTTCGACCAGCCGACCCAGCAGCTCGTCGAGCGCGGCCTTGGTCTGCAGCGCGCGCAGGCCCGGCGTGTTGGGCGAGGAGATGTTGATGGTGAAGTAGGACGCCATCCCCCACAGCCTGCGTAATCCCGTGGCGTAGTCGGCGACGCGGTCTTCGGAGTCCTTGTTGGCGCCGAGATTGGCGCCCACCACGCCGGGGCCGCGACGGGCCAGGCGCGCGGCGAAGGCCTCGAGGCCCGCGTTGTTGAAGCCCATGCGGTTGATCACCGCCCGGTCCTCGGTCAGCCGGAACAGCCGGGGGCGCGGGTTGCCGGCCTGGGGCCGGGGCGTCACGGTCCCGCATTCCACGAAGCCGAAGCCGGCGCGCAGCATGGCGCCGAACACCTCGGCGTTCTTGTCGAAGCCCGGCGCCAGCCCGACCGGGTTCGGCAGCTTCAGCCCCGCGACCTCGGTGGCCAGGATCGGATCGTCCGCCGGCGCGCGCGGCCCCAGCCCGAGCTTCAAGCCCGTGATGGCGGCGGTGTGGGCGTCCTCCGGATCGAGACGGCGGAGCGCGCGGGTGGCGAGGCCGTGCAGGTCGGTCATGCGGGAACCTCGGGCACGCCGTCGGCGCCCACGGGCGCGTCATGGACAGCACGCACCTCGCCGACCCGCAGCACGCCGTACAGGTGGGGGAAGAGGTCGCCTCCGCGGGATGGCTCCCACTTCAGCGCCTCGCCCAGGTCGTCGCCCTCGACCTCCAGCACGACAAGGTCGGACAGGTTCGCGAAATGGCGGCGCGCCGTCTCGCGCGCCTGCGCTGCGGTCGAGAAGTGGATGTAGCCGTCCTGGTGGTCGACCGCCGAGCCCTCGAACCGGCCGGCGGCCTGCGCAGCCGTCCATTCGGGGCGCGGCAGGATCTTGTAGATGCGCAAAGCTCAGCGCTCCGGGAAGAACAGGCCGTCGAAGTGGGGCCGGCCGTTGGAATCGAACAGGAAGACCGCCGCCGCCGCGGTCGGGAAGTTGCGCTGGGCGCGGGCGATCAGGCTGGGCGGCGCGGAGCCTTCCATCAGCAGCTGGACCGCCAGCTCCTGCAGGCCCGGATTGTGGCCCACGACGATGACGGTGCCACAGTGCTCCGCCGCGGCGTGGACCGCGCGTCGGATCGTGCCGACGTCGGCGTGATAGAGCTGGTCGTCGAACCGGGTCTCCGCGCCCGGGAAGGCCGCGCCCGCGCTTTCCCAGGTGCCCCGCGCCCGCGCCGCCGACGAGACCAGCGCGACGTCCGGCCGGAACCCCATGTCGGCCAGCTGCGCCGCCATCTCCGCGGTCTCCCGCATGCCGCGCGGGGCCAGCCGGCGGTCGAAATCATCGCCGCTATCGGAATCCGCTTCGGCCTTGCCGTGACGCAGTAGGATCAGCCGATCCATGGACACTCCCCAACGCGCCGCGTTCGCGGCGCGTCGATTAAGGACTGAGCCCAATCGGACGCAAAACCGGAATCCACTTTTGCTGACCGCGCTCCCCGCCCCCTCCATAGCCTAGGCGTGCCTCGCTGCAACCCATTGACACCGCACGGACGAGACGGTCCAACGCGACCATGACGGCGCAGGCCCCCATCAAGGCGGGGATCGAGATGGGCGGCGGAACCTGGCGGTTCGCGGCCGGCCAACCCCTGCGCCTGGACTCGGGCGCGCAGCTCGCCCCCCTCGAGATCGGCTACAAGACCTATGGCCGGC
>DASVNS010000321.1:0-3805 GCA_036383735.1 Phenylobacterium sp.
TGGTCCTGAAGGTGCGCGGGGCGATCTTCATCGGCATCGTGACCACCGCCATCCTCGGCTGGGTCCTGGGCCTCGCGACCTGGGCGCCGCAGCCCTACAGCCTGGAGCAGATGACCGGCACGGCCCTGAAGCTGGACATTCCGGCGGCGCTTGGCGTCGGCGGCCACGGATTCGGCCTGGCCCTGCTGGAGATTCTGTTCGTCTTCCTGTTCGTCGACCTGTTCGACAATGTCGGAACGCTGGTGGCGGTCTCGAAGAAGGCCGGGCTGATGCGGCCGGATGGCTCGATCCCACGCCTCAACCGCATCCTGTTCGCCGACGCGGGGGCGACCATCGTGGGCTCGCTGGCCGGCACCTCGACGGTGGTGAGCTACATCGAGAGCGCCTCGGGCGTCGCGGCGGGCGGACGCACCGGCCTGACCGCCGTGGTCACCGGCCTGCTGTTCCTGGCCACCCTGTTCGTGGCGCCCTGGGCCCAGGTGATCCCGGCGGCGGCCACCGCGCCGGCGCTGATCCTGGTGGGGGCGATGATGATGTCGCCGCTCACCGAGATCGACTGGGACGACCCGGTGGTCTCGATCCCGGTCTTCCTCACCCTGGTCTCAATCCCCCTGACGTTCTCGATCGCCAACGGCCTGGCGTTCGGGGTGATCGCCTATTCGGTGCTGAAACTCGCCAGCCGCCGGGTGACCAAGGCCGACTGGCTGCTCTTCGCCCTGGCCGCCCTGTTCGTCGCCCGCTTCGTGTACATGGCCTTCGAGGCCTGAGGCCCAGGCAGACGAGGCCGTTCAGCGGCCGGCCTCGAAGGCTTTCAGCAGCCGTTCGTGCCGCCATTGCTCGCGCGCCTTGTCGCTCTTGGCCACGAAGGCCGCGCAGGCGCCTTTCGGCTCAGGCTCGCCGACCTGCCCAGCGCAGGCTGGGACAGGCCGGAGATAGACGTTCGGGTCGGTCCACAGCCCCTCGCCCGCCAGGAAGCCGTAGGCGACGGCGTTGCGCGCGGCAGTCTTGAGATCGGCGTAGGTCGCCCCGTTTCGCACCGCGTAGGCGTAGTCGCCGGAAAGCTCGCTGCGGCTGATCCCGCTGTCGTCGGTCGAGAGGCTGACCGGCACCCCCATCTTGCGGAACCAGGCATAGGGGTGGTCCTCGGGCTTCACCCCCAGGATCACCGAGTTGGAGATCAGGTTCACCTCGACCAATACCCCCTTGGCGGCCATCTCCCGGGCGGTCGCCTCGGCTCCGACTTCCTCCGGCAGGGCCGTGCCGTGGCCGATCCGGCGCGCCCCGGCCACCTCGACGGCGTCACGGACATGGAAACTCATCGCCTCGGGCGCCACCAGCTTGAGGGTGAGTTCGCCGGCGTGCAGCGCGACCGGAACCCTGCGACCGTGATCGGTGAGCTCCGCCACGATCCGCATGTGGAGGTCGTAGCCATTCACCGCGTCGGGGCTGTCCTCGGGCGCGACCAGCTGAAGCCCGACCCAGCGTCGGTCGGCGGCGATGGTGGCCACCCCCAGCTGGAGCTGGGCCATGGTCTGCTCCACCGGCCCCTGGCGCATGGCCTGGAAGAGGTAGCGGACGGTGACGCCGCAGCCGGCGGTGGCTTGGGGCGCACCGCATTTCATCACCTCGCGGGCGCGCGCCTCCATGGCGTCGGTGTCGGCGATCACCGCCGGAACCAGCTTTTCGACGCCCGCCTCGCTGAGCGCGACGCGCGTCGCGGCCGGGTCGCCGCGCCAGCCGACCCTCGCCCCGACCGCCCGGGAGGCCACGAACTGCGGCGTCACCATCAGTTCGACGTAGAAGGTGTTTTGGCGCGCCAAGCCGTCCAGCGTCTCGGCCAGGGCGTCGCCGTTGCGCCCGGGCAGTGCGCCACGGCGGCTGAAGGCGGTGAAGAACTGGTCGTGGCCCGACCGGTCGCGGAAGCCCGGATGGCGCGTGGTCAGGCTGTCGATCAGAGCTGAGCGCAGGGCCTCGTTCGCGGCGACCTCGGCGGCCGGCTTGAGCCCGTCCCCCACACAGCTCGTCCGGATGGCCAGCTCCGCAACATCCACGCACAGCCTGTCTTCGACCGCCCAGTCCAGCAGCAGCTCCGCGGGCGTGCCGCCGCCCAGGTGGTTGTGCAGTTCGCCGCCCTTGGGGAACGCCTTCAGGACGACCGCAAGTTCCGCCGCGCCCATCTTCGAAAGGTCAGGCTCGGCGACGGCCGGCCCGGCCATGACAAGCGCGCCCACGAGGCCGATCAGGAATCGTTTCATCGCGCATGATGGGCGAGACGCCGGCCGGTCGGTCAAGCTTCCGGGTGGCAAACCGCCGCCCGGCCCTGGCCCAGCAGATCGACGGCTTTCGCGAGAGGGGCTGACGCGGACCGGGATTCCCGCGATTGTGGCGCGTCCGTCATGTCGCCGCCGTCTTGCGCGGGCGAGATCGACAGGGTCGAGCGTCGGGAACAGCCATGAATCTCAGGAACTGGATCGGCGTCGTCGGCGCGGTGTTGGCGGTCAGCGGGTGCGCGGGCGGGCGCACCGGTGCGCCGGCGGGCTTCGGCGACGACGAACCAGGCGACGGGCCACGCCCTGCCCGCGCCCAGCTTTTCATCAGTCCCGCAGGCCAGCCGTTTCGCGCGCCGGGCGGCCAGCCCTATCCGGTGGCCGCCTGGTTCGCGCAAGCCGACGCGAACCACGATGGCCGGCTGAGCCGCGACGAGTTCCGCGCCGACGCCGACGCGTGGTTCAAGGCCCTGGACGTCAATGGCGATGGGCAGATCAGCATGCCCGAAGCCACGCGCTGGGAAGAAGAGCTGGTCCCCGAGGTCAGCCGCGTCGGAGCGGGAATGAGCGGCGCCTTGGGTGGTCGCGCCGGCGGTCGCAACACGGTGGACACCCGCATGCAGGGCGCGGCGGCCTACAGCCTGATCAACGAGCCGCATCCGATCCGCGGCGCAGACGCCGACTTCTCCTTCGCTGTCAGTCGCGCCGAATGGCGGGCGGCCAGCGATCGGCGATTCGCGCTGCTGGATGTCGACGCGGACGGCGTGATCCGGCTTTCGGATCTACGGCCAACCCCGGTCCAGGCGATGGCCGGTGGCGGGAAGTGGGTTGGCCACCGCCCTGCCGACGGAGCGCCAGGAAGACGGCGCTGAGCCGTTCGGCTTAAGCCACGCTCGCCGCACACCTTGCGCCGAACGGCCAAAAACGCCATTATGGCAAGGTCAAATATCGCTCTGGCTCGCCTGCCGTTCCTGTCTGATCTTTCGGACCATTCCTGGAACTTGGCGTCCGACCTCTTCGAAATTTGATGTCATGGCCGACCACTAGGACATGACTTCATCTGTGAAGAGCGGGGCGCTCTCGTACATCTCGGGATGTCGAGGCGCTGCTTGCGGGCGCCAGGGCCCAAAAACAATACGGGCTGGCCCGCGCCGGCCCGTTTTCACGTGGCTGACTAAGGAGACTTCATGGCGAAAGAGGAACTGATCGAGTTCGAAGGCGAGATTGCCGAACTGCTGCCCGAGGGCCGCTTCCGCGTGCGCCTGGAAAACGATCACGAAGTGCTGGCCTACACCGCCGGCAAGATGAAGAAGAACCGCATCCGCTCGATGGTCGGCGACCGCGTGACGGTCGAGATGACCCCCTACGACCTTGACCGCGCACGGATCATCTTCCGGCATCGCGACGCGACCCCGCGCATCGGCGGCGGCGGCGGCCCCAAGCGGCCGTTCCGCAAGCGCTAGCGGCCTGCTCCGCGCCCGGCGCGGAGCCTCGACCCTATTCTCCCTGATCCACGCAGGCTGTGCGATCGGCGAAGG
>DASVNS010000322.1:0-6513 GCA_036383735.1 Phenylobacterium sp.
CACCTCGCCCAGCGGGCCCGGCCGCTGGCTGGCCTCGGTCATCATGACCGAGATCGGGGTCTTCAGGGCGTGGGCGAGGTTGCCGACGTGGGTGCGCTGGCGTTCGACGGTCTCCTGGTTGTGGGCCACGAGCGCGTTCAATTCGTCGGTCAGCGGCTTGAGCTCCGAGGGATAGTCGGCCTGGAGCCGGTCGGCCTTGCCGCGGCGCACGTCGGCCACCTCCTGGCGCAGCCGAAACAGCGGCCGCAAGCCCACCCGGACCTGCACCACCACCGCCAGGATCAGACCGACGCCCAGCATCGCGAAGGCGATCGCCGTGGTGGTGAAGAAGTTCCGCACGTCGCGGTCGATGGGCCGGCGGTCTTCGGCGGCGATGAACACCAACGGGGCGTCGCGGCCTGGCAGGCTGGTCCACCGCGCCACCACCCTGAGCCGCTCGCCGGCCTGCACGCCGGGGGCGTCGAAGGCGATAGGCTTGCGCGGGTCGGCGCGCAGGCGCTGCGGCAGGTCCACGGGGATCTTGAGCGAGGAATCCCACAGCGAGCGGGACGGCACCAGGCTGCGGACCCCGCCGCCGGCCAGCGGCTCGGCGATGTCCCAGTAGCGGCCGGAATAGGCCCGAAGCGCCCGCTGGTCGGTCAGCGCCGGCGCCACCACCTCGCCGTCCTCGACGGTCGAGCCGGAGATCAGGTTGTCGATCAGGTCCGACAGGTTGGCGTCGAAGCGGCGCAACGCCGCCTGTTGGAACAGCAGCGCCAGGACCACCGCGGCGATCACCAGGGCCGCGAAACTCCACCCGACCGCCAGCAGCGCCAGCCGTCGAGCCAGCGAGGGACGGGTGAGGCCCCCGGGAAGTCTCACGTGCGGCGCGCGCTTAGCCGAAGGGGAAGGCGGCTCGCCGCCGGCACGGCGCGCCGGGTCCCGGGCATTAGTGGGCGTTCTCCGCATCCGTCTCGCCGACAGGGCAGATGAGGCGGTAGCCCAGGCCCCTTACCGTCTCGATGCGGTCCGAGCCGATCTTCTTGCGCACCCGGCCGATGAACACCTCGATGGTGTTGGAGTCGCGGTCGAAGTCCTGGTCGTAGAGATGCTCGACCAACTCTGTCCGGCTGATCACCCGCCCCTGGTGCATGATCATGTAGTGCAGCAGCCGATATTCCAGCGACGTCAGCCTGAGCGGCTCCCCGTTGACGCTGGCCCGGGCCGCGCGCGGGTCCAGCCGCAGGCCGCCGCAGGAGAGGTTCGGCGTGGCGTGCCCTGCCGAGCGCCGCAGCAGGGCGCGCAGGCGGGCCAGCAGTTCCTCGGTGTGGAAGGGCTTGGTCAGATAGTCGTCGGCGCCGGCGTCGAAGCCGGCGACCTTCTCGCTCCACGCCCCGCGGGCGGTGAGGATCAGCACGGGGGTCGCCATGTTCTCGCGCCGCCAACGTTCGAGCACGGACACGCCGTCCACCTTGGGCAGGCCCAGGTCGAGGATGATGGCGTCATAGGGTTCGGTCTCGCCCAGGAACTGGGCCTCCTCGCCGTCTGGCGCATGGTCGACCGCATAGCCGGCGTCGCCCAACGCCAGCTTCAGCTGGCGCGACAGGTCCGGATCGTCTTCAACAAGCAGGATGCGCACGTCGCGTCCCTTCTTTCTTTTCCTAGACGTTCAAAGAGCTCAGCCGCCCTGGCGGCCGATGACCTGGCCTGACTCGGCGTCCACGACGAAGACCACCACCCGGCCGTTCTCCATCTGCCATTGGACGTAGTAGGCGGGGCGGCCGCCTGCGTCGCCCATGGTGCTGTTCAGATGGCGGCCGGGATAGTGGGACGCAATCATCCCCAAAACGCGCGACAACGGCACCTGGCGCCGCGCCTGATCCTGGTCGGCCGCCGTCAGCACCATCATGTCGCGGCCACGCGCCTCCGCGACGACCGGGGTCGTCACGGCCGCAGCCAGAACGGCAAGGGCAAGAAGGCGTTTCATGCAACCGTCCTTAGGCGCCTGGGACTGAACCTGGGCTGAACGCCGGTATCAGGGTTCCTTAGCTTAAGCGCGCCGCTTCGGCGAATAGGGACGCTTCGCCCTCTGCTCCTCGGCGAAGGTTTCGAGCGCCGGGTCGGAGCCTTCGGGCAAGGTAACCACCAGGCGCACGAAAAGGTCGCCGCGGTGGCCGCGCGCATCGGAAAGGCCCCGGCCCTTCAGGCGCAGCCGCGTCCCCGTGTTGGCGCCCTTGGGGACGGAGACGTTCACCGGGCCGTCGGGAGTCGGCGCCTCGACCTTTCCGCCAAGCACCGCGTCGTAGAACGCCACCGGCAGGTCGATCACCAGCGCCTCGTCCTCGACCCGATACAGGGGATGCGGCTTGACGCTGACCTCGATGAAGGCGTCGCCCGCGCCTGCACGCCCCGGCGAGCCCTGCCCCTTCAGCCGCAGCGTCTGGCCGGTCTGGGCCCCCTTGGGGATGGTGACGTCGATGGTGCGGCCGTCCGAAAAGGCGATCCGCTGCTTGCCGCCGCGGATGGCGTCCACGAGGTCGATGTCCAGCTTCGCGCGAACGTCGGCGCCGCGTTGGGAAAAGCCGCCGAACCCACCGCCCGCGCCGCCGCCCCGCGGGCCGCGGCCGCCGCCGAACATCTCGCCCAGGATGTCGCCAAGGTCGGCGCCCTCGAACGTCTCCGACCGGAACCCGCCGCCCCGCTGGCCAAAGCCGCCCGGTCCCGGGCCGCCGCCCCACGGACCGCCGCCGGGAAAGCCCTGCGCGGTCTCCCGGCCGTCCACGTCGATCAGGCCGGCGTCGAACTTCTTGCGCTTCTCGGTGTCGCCGACGATGTCGAAGGCGGCGCTCACCTTCTTGAAGCGCTCCTCGGCGGCCTTGTTGCCGGGATTGGCGTCGGGATGGTTTTCCTTGGCGAGCTTGCGGAAGGCCTTGCGGACCTCATCCGCCGAGGCCGTCCGGGAAACGCCCAGCTCCTGATACGGGTCACGCGCCAAACTCGTCAGAATCCTCGAAAGCCCACGTCGTCGTTGTGAGTACTAGATTGGGCGAGCGGTTCCGTCACGCAAGCTCACGTGTGTTATTTTTATCACACCTACGGCCAGCGCCTCCGGCCCTACTCGTCGCCCCGCTCGACCATGAGGTCCCAGGCGGCGAAGTCCAGTGCGTCCTCCGGGTCGGCGAGCACCTCCTCGCTGATGGTCTGGCCACGGACGGAGATGCCGGCCCGATGCACGCTCTCGGGGTCGCCCGAGATCAGCGGGTGCCAGTCGGCCAGGTCGCGCCCCTCGTGCAGGCGGCGGTAGGCGCAGCTCAGCGGCATCCACTCCAGCGCCTCGATATTGTGCGGCGTGAGCTTGATGCAGTCGGGCACGTGCTTGTGCCGCTCGGCATAGTTCGAGCACCGGCAGGCGGCGGAATCGAACAGCTTGCAGTGCACCCGCGTGGGGATGACCTCGCCGGTCGCCTCGTCCTCGAAACGCACCAGGCAGCACAGGCCGCACCCGTCGCAGAGGCTCTCCCACTCGGCCACGGTCATCTGCTCAAGGGTCTTTCGACGCCAGAAGGGTTCGCCCGTCATGGCGCGGATGTAGGCCGGCGAGGCCCCGGACAGAAGCGCGAACTTGCGTCGCGGCCGGCAACCTCTATGTGGAGCGCCTCCATGAGAGCTCCGATCCTGGCCTTGAAAGAGGTCCGTCTGGCCGACGGGCCGATGATGCTGTTCGACGGCGTCGACCTCGCGCTCGACGCGCGGACCCGCGCCTGCTTGGTCGGCCGCAACGGGGCGGGCAAGTCGACACTGCTGCGCATCCTGGCCGGCCAGATCGAGAGCGACGCTGGGGAACGGACCGTCACGCCCGGGACCACCATCGCCTATGTGCCTCAGGAGCCGGACATCGCCGGCGACACGGTGCTGGACTACGCCACGTCAGGCGGCGCGCCGACGCACCAGGCGGAAGCGGCGCTGGAAGCCTTCGGCATCGATCCGCAGAAGCCCGCCCAGGGCCTCTCCGGCGGCGAGACCCGGCGGGTGGCGCTGGCCAAGGCGTTCGCCGAGGACCCCGAGGTCATCCTGCTGGACGAGCCCACCAACCACCTCGACATCCTGGCCATCGAGACGCTGGAGGCCGAGATCGCGGCCAGTCGCGCCGCGGCCCTTATCGTCAGCCACGACCGCGCCTTCCTGGAGCGTGTGACCCAGCGCTGCTTCTGGCTGGAGCACCGGCTCGTGCGTCGCCTGGATGCGGGCTTCTCCGGCTTCGAAACCTGGGTCGAGAAGATCGAGGCGCAACAGGCCGAAGAGGCCCGGCGGCAGGACAAGCTGCTGGAGCGCGAGCAGCACTGGATGGAACGCGGCGTCACCGCCCGCCGCGCGCGCAACGAAGGCCGCCGGCGGCGTCTGCTGGCGCTGCGCGAGGCCAAGAGCGACCGGCTGCGCGAGACCCGCGGCAGCCTGAACATCGGCCTGGAGTCGTCCGGCGTCTCCGGCAAGCGCGTGGTCGAGGCCAAGGGGCTGGCCAAGGCGTTCGGCGAGCGGGTGATCCTGAAGGATTTCTCCACCCGCATCGTGCGCGGCGACCGCGTGGCGATCGTCGGCCCCAACGGCGCGGGCAAGACCACCATGATCAAGCTGCTGCTGGGCGAGCTGGAGCCCGATGCGGGTTCGGTGAAGCTCGGGACCAACCTGACCGTCAACTACATCGACCAGGCCCGCGCGGCGCTGTCGCCGGAGATGACGCTGAAGGACGTGCTGACGCCGTTGGGCGGCGACCAGGTGCTGGTGCGCGGCCAGCCCAAGCACGTCAACGCCTATGCCAAGGACTTCCTGTTCCGCGACAGCCAGCTGCGGCAGCCGGTGAAGAGCCTCTCGGGCGGGGAACGCAACCGCCTGCTCCTGGCGCGCGCCCTCGCCAACCCCGCCAACGTCATGGTCCTGGACGAACCGACCAACGACCTGGACATGGACACGCTCGACCTGCTCGAGGACCTGCTCGCCGACTATGACGGCACCTTGATCCTGGTCAGCCACGACCGAGACTTCATCGACCGCCTGGCGACCTCGACCATCGGCCTCGATGGGACGGGGCGCGCCGTCGAGACGCCCGGCGGCTGGCAGGATTTCATGGGCCAGAACCCGGGCTTCTTCGGCGCGCTCCCCAAGATCGAGCCCTTCAAGGCCGCGCCAAAGCCGGCGGCGGTTTCCAAGGCCGCCGCCAAGCTGTCGTACAAGGACCAGCGACGCCTCTCCGAGCTGGAGACCCTGATCGCGGAAATGCCCGGCAAGATGGCCGCTTTGGAGGCCGCAATGGCCGATCCGAACCTCTATGCCCGCGACCCGGCCGGCTTCGACCGCTACAGCCGGGCGCTGGAAGCCGCGCGCCTACAGCTGGTCGCGGCCGAAGAGGAGTGGCTGACGCTGGAGGAGCGCCGCGAGAGCCTGGAAGTGGGCCGCTGACCGCGTTCCTGTGGATAGGTTTGGATTGTTGATTTTGCTCTGGGATTCCGGCGCGCCTTAGCTCTTATCAACATCTCCGACACAGCTTTTTGACAGGACTGGCACAAACGCGGGCGCCACACCCCTTGCGCGCCAAAAGCCGGGGGCGCACCGTCCTCTTGCCGACAGGAACTGCGGCGCGGGCAGACGGAAAAGCCGGCAACGGCGGACCCGGAAACCAAGCGAGCGGAGTGATCGATCCAAGGCTCGAAACCGGGGCGACCCGGAATCAAACCCGAAGGTCATCACCGGTGGTCAGGAAGGAAACGGGGCGACCCGCGACCGAACTGGCGGCCAGCCTGACCGGCGCAGATCCCCCAACGGGTCTGTATGAGAGGGCGACGCCCCGGGCAACCGGAGCGCCGCCCTCTTGCTATGCGACCTAACCCTTGGAAGCGCCGCCGCAGCGCCCTACCCTCGCGGCGCTTCACGTCGAGGGTCTTCATGAAAGCTTTGCGCACCCTGGTTCTGGCCGCGGCGGCCCTGCTGGCTGCCTGTTCTCCAAAGGAGCAAGCCAAGGCGCCGCCAGCCAGTGCGCCGGTGACCCTCCGTTTCGCCACCGACTGGCGTGCCCAGGCCGAGCAATGCGGCTTCTACCAGGCGCTGGCCTCCGGCGAGTACGCCAGGCGCGGCCTCAACGTGACCATCGTCCAAGGCGGCCCCGGGGTGAACGTGCCCCAGCTACTGGCCTCGAACGCGGTCGAGCTCGGCATGGGTTCGAACAGCTTCATCGTCATGAACCTGGCGCAAGAGGGGGCGCCGGTGAAGGCGGTGGCGGCCTTCATGCAGAAGGACCCTCAGGTCCTGATCGCCCATCCCGACACCGGCGTGGAGAAGATCGCCGACCTGAAGGGCCACCCCATCCTGCTGTCCGACGCCTCGGTCAGCGCCTTCTGGGTGTGGCTGAAGGCCAAGTACGGCTTCACCGACGACCAGGTGCGCAAATATACCTTCAACCCGGCCCCGTTCCTGGCCGACAAGCGCGCCGCGCAGCAGGGCTATGCGACGAGCGAGCCCTACACCATCGAGAAGCAGGCCGGC
>DASVNS010000323.1:0-12880 GCA_036383735.1 Phenylobacterium sp.
CACCTGGCGCTGTCCCGCGCCGCCCGGGGGGCCTGGACCCTGCCTGCGGCGGCGGTTGCGCTGGCCGCCTTCGCCGCGGTTCTGGCGCCCAACCTGGCGTGGAACGCCGCGCACCACTTCGCCACCCTCCAGCACACCGCCGCCAACGCGGCGTGGAGCGGCGTGCAACTGTTCAACCTCGCGGAGATGGGCGCCTTCGTGGGCTCGCAGGTCGGTGTCTTCGGCCCCGTGCCGATGGGCGCGCTGGTCGTGGGCCTGGCGCTCGCCGCGCGCCGCCGCCAGCTGGATCCGCGCGACCTGACCCTGCTGTGCTTCACCCTGCCGCCGCTGGTCATCGTGGCCGCCCAGGCCTTCATCAGCCGGGCCAACGCCAACTGGTCGGGGGCGGGCTATCTGGCCGGGGCGATCCTGGTGGCGGCATGGCTGATGCGATGGCGCGCGCGCAAATGGCTGGTCGCCGCCATCGCCATCCATGGCGCGGTCGCGGCCTTCTTCCTGACGGCGGTGCTCTCGCCCGGCGTGGCGGACAAGGCCGGGCTCGCCAACGGCCTGAAGCGCGCCCGCGGCTGGTCGCAGACCACCAGCCTGATCCTGGACCGCGCCGAGCGCGAGCCGGGGCTGACCGCCATCGCCGTGAACAACCGGTTCCTGTTCTACGCCATGAGCTACTACGGCCGCGACCGGCTCGGGTTCGGCGCCCCGCCGCTGGCCAGTTGGCTGCTGATGGAGGGTCCGCGCAACCAGGCCGAGACCACCGCGCCCTTGACGCCGGCCATCGGCCGCCGCGTGCTGATGGTGTCCTACGAGGGCTGGAGGCGGGCCGAGATGCAGGCCGACTTCACCAGGTCGCAGGGCCTCGAGATCGGCAGCGTCTGGCTGGACCGGCGCCACAAGCGCCGCGTCGAGATGTTCGTGGGCGAGGGGTTCGTCCCGCGCCGGCGCGACGCCGCTACCGGCCTCCCCACACCGCCTTGAGCGCCCGGTCGCGGCCGCAGCCGATGCGGTAGCGTTCATATTGCCCCGGGTTCTTCCGGGCGAAGTCCTGGTGGTAGCCCTCGGCCATGTGGAACGGCGCCGCGTTGCGGGTGGTCACGGTGATCCGGGCGCCCAACTGCTTCTCGTATTTCGCGCGCGCGGCTTCGGCGACGGCGCGCTCCTCGGCGCTCCCGGTGAAGACGGCGGTCCGGTAGGACGGACCCTTGTCGCAGATCTGGCCGGTGGGGTCGGTCGGGTCGATGTGGTGGTAGAAGGTATCCACCAGCTGGGCGTAGTTGATCCGGGCCGGGTCGTAGGTGACCTTCACCGCCTCCAGATGACCCGCGTGGTTGTCATAGGTCGGGCTCGCCGACGCGCCGCCGGCATAGCCGGAGACCGCGTTCACCACCCCTGGCGTGGCCTCGAAGAACTTCTCCACCGACCAGAAGCAGCCGCCCGCGAACACCGCGGTGCGGGTGACCGCCGCCGGCGCCGCCGAGGCGAGCAGGCTCGCGGCCAGGGCGGTCGCGGCGAAGGCTAGGGGTTTCCTCGACACCGACATTCCTCGCGTTCGCCAGCTCCGCGAGCTGACGTCGGCAATACGAGAGGATCGCCGTGGCGGGTTCAAGGCGCCGCCCTACGCGGCCGCCTTTTCCGCAATCTGGAATTCGGCCTCGGTCTTGGCGCGGATCTCGTCGACGGTGACGCCCGTCGCGCATTCCAGCAGCGTCAGGGGCTTCTTGCCCCGGCCCACGTCGAAGACGCCCAGGTCGGTGATCACCAGGTCCACCACGCCCTGGCCGGTGAGCGGCAGGGTGCAGGCCTTGAGCAGCTTGGGCGCGCCGGTCTTCTCGGTGTGCTCCATGACCACCACCACGCGCTTGACGCCGGCCACCAGGTCCATGGCCCCGCCCATGCCCTTGACCATCTTGCCGGGCACCATCCAGTTCGCCAGGTCGCCGTTCGCGGCCACCTGCATGGCGCCCAGGATCGACAGGTCGATGTGGCCGCCGCGGATCATCGCGAAACTGTCGGCCGAAGAGAAATAGGACGAGCTCGGCAGCGCCGTGATCGTCTGCTTGCCGGCGTTGATCAGGTCGGCGTCCTCCTCGCCCTCGTAGGGGAAGGGGCCCATCCCCAGCATGCCGTTCTCGCTCTGCAGGGTCACCGACACGCCGGTCGGGATGTAGTTGGCCACCAGGGTCGGGATGCCGATCCCCAGGTTCACATAGAAGCCGTCGCGCAGTTCCAGCGCCGCACGGGCGGCGATCTGTTCACGGGTCCAACCCTTGGCGTCCTGGGCCATTATGCGATCTCCCGCTTGCGGACGGTGCGCTGCTCGATGCGCTTCTCGTGGACGCCCTCGACGATGCGGTCGACGAAGATGCCCGGGGTGTGGATGCTGTCGGGGTTCAGGGTCCCGGCCTCGACGATCTTCTCGACCTCGGCCACGCAGGCCTTGCCGGCCGTCGCCATCATCGGATTGAAGTTCCGCGCGGTCATCCGGTAGACGAGGTTGCCCGCCTGGTCGGCCCTCCACGCCTTGACGATGGAAAGGTCCGCGGTCAGGCCGCGCTCCATGACATAGAGCTCGCCGTCGAACTCACGGACCTCCTTGCCCTCGGCCACGAGGGTGCCGACGCCGGTCTTGGTGAAGAAGGCCGGGATGCCCGCGCCGCCGGCCCGGATCCGCTCGGCCAGCGTGCCCTGCGGGTTGAACTCCAGCTCCAGCTTGCCGGACAGGTACAGCTCGGCGAACAGCTTGTTCTCGCCGACGTAGCTCGAGATCATCTTCCTGATCTGCCCGCCGGCCAGCAGCACGCCGAGGCCGAAGTCGTCCACCCCGCAGTTGTTGGAGACCACGGTCAGATCCTTCACCCCCGAGGCGCGGATCGCCGCGATCAGGGTCTCCGGGATGCCGCAGAGCCCGAAGCCCCCCGCCATGATCGTCATGCCGTCGAAGAGCCGACCCGCGAGCGCCTCGACCGCGTCCTTGGAAACCTTGTCCGCCATGCCGATCAACTACCGCGCAAACTTCGGGTTGGGAACGGGCCTGCAGATAATTCATCGTTTGATGATTTCGCCGCCACACCCACGTGTCAGGGCTGAGCTGGAGACGAGATGCACGCTGATTCCTTCCTGATCCAGGCGCTGGTCTACCTGACCGCCGGCGTGGTTTCGGTGCCCATCGCCAAGCGGCTGGGTCTGGGGTCGGTGCTGGGCTACCTCATCGCAGGCGCTCTGGTGGGGCCGTTCTTGCTGAACCTGGTGGGCGAGCCGGGCGACGTGATGCGCTTCGCCGAGTTCGGGGTGGTGATCCTGCTGTTCCTGATCGGGCTCGAGGTTCGACCGGCGCTGCTCTGGGAAATGCGCACGTCGATCTTCGGCTTGGGCATGGCGCAAATGCTCGCGAGCGCTGCCGTTCTGGGCGCCATCGTCCTTTTCCTGGGCGCCGATTGGCGGGTTGCGGCGGCTGCCGGCCTGATCCTGGCGATGTCATCCACCGCCATCGTTCTGCAGAGCCTGGAAGAGAAGGGCTTGCGGCAGGGGCCGGTGGGGCAGGCGGCCTTCGGGGTGCTGCTGTTCCAGGACCTGGCGGTGATCCCGCTCTTCGCCTTCCTGCCGCTGCTGGCCGTCGGTCATGCGGCGGTGGCTGCGGAGACGGGCGGTCACGGCGCCAGTGTGCTGGCCGGTCAAGCCGAGTGGGTGCGGATCCTTGCGACCTTCGGGGCCGTGGCCGGCGTCGTGGTGGGGGGGCGCTATCTGACCCGCCCGATCTTCCGGTTCATCGCGGCGGCGCGACTGCGGGAGATTTTCACCGCCTCGGCGCTGTTGCTGGTGGTGGCGGTGGCGGCGCTGATGGAGCTGGTGGGCCTTTCGCCTGCCCTGGGCGCCTTCCTGGCCGGGGTGGTGATGGCCGAAAGCGAGTTCCGGCGCGAACTGGAGACCGACATCGAGCCGTTCCGCGGCCTGCTGCTCGGCCTGTTCTTCATCAGCGTGGGCGCCGGCCTGAACCTCGGCCTGGTGGCCGCCCAGCCGGTGTTGCTGGTCTCGCTGACGATCGGGCTGATGGCGGCGAAGTTCGTGGCGATGTGGGTCGTCGGCGTGGCCTTCCGGCGCAGCCGCCGCGACGCCGGGACGATCGCCGTCTCGCTTGCGCAGGGGGGCGAGTTCGCCTTCGTGCTGATCGGCTTCGTGCTCACCGCCCGGGTGCTCACCGCCGAACAGGCCGCCCTGGCGACCGCTGTCGTTGCGCTCTCCATGGCCCTCACCCCACTTGCGTTCGCGCTTTACGAGAAGTTGGTCCTGAACCGCACCGGCGGGCTCGCCGAACCGGAGGCCCTGACGTTCGACGACGGGGCGCCGGACGCCATCGTCGCGGGGTTCGGCCGCTTCGGCCAGATCGCGACGCGCCTGCTGATCGCCAACGATTTCAAAGTGGTGTTGCTGGACTCGTCGATCGAGCAGATCGACCTGATCCGCCGGTTCGGCTGGCGGGTGCACTATGGCGACGCCAGCCGCCTGGACCTGTTGCGCGCCGCGGGCGCCGACAAGGCAAAGATCCTGCTGGTGGCCATCGACGACAAGGACAAGGCGGTCGAGCTGGTGAAGGCGGCCACCGAATACTTCCCCAACCTGACGATCATCGCCCGCGCCTTCGACCGGCGTCATGCCTATGAACTGGTCCGCGTCGGCGGCGACGAGGTGGTGCGCGAGACCTTCGAAAGCGCACTGATGTTCGGCAAGAAGGCCCTGCTCCGTCTGGGCCTCTCGGACCGCCGCGCGGCCCGGGCCGTCAGCTTGTTCCGCGAGCACGACCTGGCGCTCTTCAACAAGCTGGCCCCCGTCTATGGCGAGGAGGAGCGCTACGCCATGGCCATCCGCGACAGCCGCGACACCATGGAAAAGCTGCTCACCGCCGAGATGCGCCGGCTGCGGAACGAGGAGGCCGAGGAGGCCGACAACGACCCTGCCGCCGACAAGCCCCGGCGGTTGGAAGCCGGCTAGCTCCAGGTGTATTAGACGCCCATGAGCCAGGCCCGCGACACCCAGGACGTCATCGCACCCGTCTCCTTCCAGCTCTATGCGGACGACTTCGCGGCCTTTGCCCGGAAGCTCGGGGACAGCTATGCCCGCTGGGGTTTCGCCGTGATCGCGGACCACGGCATGCCGCAGGACCGTGTCGATGCGGCGATCGGGCAGATGAAGCGGTTCTTCGCCCTGCCCGAAGAGACCAAGCTCAAGTACCGGCTGCCGCTGGCGGGCCAACGCGGCTACACGCCGTTCGGCGTCGAGACCGCCAAGGGCGCCACGCATTTCGATCTCAAGGAATTCTGGCATGTGGGCCGGGACCTGCCGCCGGGCCACCGCTTCCGCGGCCACATGGCGGACAACATCTGGCCTGACGCCGAACTGCCCGACTTCCGCGAAAACGTCGGCTGGCTCTATGGGGCGCTGGACGCCATGGGGCGCAAGGTGCTGGAGGCCATCGCCTGCTACCTGAGCCTCGACCGGCGCTTCTTCGACGACAAGGTCGACCTCGGCAACTCCATCCTGCGCCTGTTGCACTATCCGCCCGTGCCCAAGGACGGCCCGCACATCCGGGCCGGCGCGCACGAGGACATCAACGTCATCACGCTGTTGCTGGGCGCCGAAGAGGCGGGACTGGAGGTCAAGGACCACGACGGTCGCTGGATCGCCATCAACCCGCCGCCGGGCAGCCTGGTCTGCAACATCGGCGACATGCTGCAGCGGCTATGCAACCACCGCCTGCCGTCCACGACGCACCGCGTGGTCAATCCCGCGCCGGAGCGCCGCGGTTTCCCGCGCTACTCCACGCCGTTCTTCCTGCACTTCAACTCGGACTACCTGATCCGGACGCTGCCCGACTGCGTGGATGCCCAGCGCCCGGATCGCTACCCGGAGCCGATCACCGCCGACGCCTATCTCCAGGAACGCCTGCGCGAGATCAAGCTGGCTTAAGCCGCCTCGGCGGGCGCGGTCAGGGCGTGTATTCGGCCAAGTCTTCCGCGCCCGCGACGCTCACGTCCAGGTCGGTCACCAGGCCGGTGCCCAGCGTGTAGACCCATCCGTGGACGCACAGCTGCTGACCGCGGGCCCAGGCATCCTGGACGAACACGTCCGAGGCCACGTTCTTTACCTGGCGGATGACGTTGAGCTCGACCAGCCGATCCCACCGCGCCTTCTCGTCGGCCAGGGCCGCCAGTTCGTGACGGTGCTCATGGTGCACCTCGCGGATTGGGTGCAGCCAGTGGTCCACCAGGCCTCGCCTCCGACCATCCACCGCGGCGGCCACGCCCCCACAGCCGTAGTGGCCGACCACCAGGATGTGCTTCACCTTGATGACCTCGACGGCGAATTGCAGCACCGACAGGTAGTTGGCGTCCTGTGGCGGGGCCAGGTTGGCTACGTTGCGGTGTACGAACAACTCGCCCGGATCCAGGCCCACGATCTCGTTGGCCGGCACCCGGCTGTCGGCGCAGCCGATCCACAGATACTCAGGCGCCTGCTGGCCCTCCAACCGGCGGAAGAAGCCCGGGTCCGCGGCGATCTTGCTGGCGGCCCACGCCCGGTTCTTGGCTTTCAGGTCTTCAAGGGTCATAGCGGCTTTGCGTCGGGCTGATTGTTCGGGTGGGCGGCGCGGAACGCCGGATGCGCAGCCGCGTGGTCGGCCGCGGCGATGAGCTTGGGCCAGGGACTCACATCCAGCTCGAAGCGGCGGGCGGAGTAGACCTGGGGCACGAGGCAGCAGTCGGCGATGGTGGGGCTGTCGCCGAACGCGAAGGCGCCGCCGTACGACTCGACCAGCGGCTCAAGCGCGTCGAACCCTTCGCCGATCCAGCCCCGTGTCCAGCCGGCGATCGCCTCCGGCTCCAGCCCCAGCTCGGTCAGTTTGCGCGCCACGCGGGTATTGTTCAGCGGGTGGATGTCGCAGGCGACAATGCCCGCCATACGCCGCACGACGGCGCGCTCCAGGGCCGCCCGTGGCAGGATCGACGGCGTGGGCCGCGTCTCCTCCAGCCACTCCAGGATGGCCAGGCTCTGCGCCAGCACCGTTCCGTCGCCGAGATCCAGCGCCGGGACGAGCCCCTGCGGATTGACCGCCCTGTAGTCAGGCTCGCGCTGTCGCCCCTCGATCAGGTCGATGGCGCGATAGTCGTACGCGCATCCCTTCAGCTGCAATCCGATGCGCACCCGGTAGGGCGCGGTGGCCCGCCAGTAGGAATGCAGGGTCCAGCTCATCAGGCGACCGTAAAGGCGAGCTTGCCCACCCCTTCGACCTCGCCTTCGACCCGGTCGCCCTTCACGAGGGGGCCGACGCCCTCGGGCGTGCCGGTGTAGATCAGGTCGCCGGGAGAGAGCGCCCAAAGCTTCGAGGCCTCGGCGATGATCTCGGCCACGTTCCAGATCATGTCGGCGACGGCGCCGTCCTGCTTCACGACCCCGTTCACCGAAAGCGCGATGCGACCCTGCGGCGGCGGGTCCCGCCAGCGGCGGATGGGCGAGATGGGGGCCGAATCGTCGAAGCCCTTGGCGGCGTCCCAGGGCTGACCCTTGTCCTTGGCGGCCGCCTGCAGGTCGCGGCGGGTCAGGTCGACCCCGACCGCATAGCCATAGACCAGCCCCAGCGCGTCATTCACCGGCACGTCGCGGCCGGGCCGCCCGATCGCGACCACAAGCTCGATCTCGTGGTGCAACTCGGCTGTGCGCGACGGATAGGCCGGGTTGCGGCCCGGCGGCACGATGGCGTCGGCCGGCTTGGCGAAGAAGAACGGCGGGTCGCGGTCGTCGCCACCCATTTCGCGGCGGTGGGCGGCGTAGTTGCGTCCCACGCAGAGTATCCGACGGATAGGAAAGCCTGCGGCTTCACCCTCGACGGGCGCTGTGGGCACGGGCGGGGGAGCTATCGCGAACTCGGCCATGGCCGGCCTTTAGGCCTCGTGGACGTCGATGTGAACCCTACGTTACGGCATGATCGCGCAACGTGGCCCGAGCGGCTTTGGCGTCTTGAGATCGGACATCCGGAATGAAGCAGCCCCCGATCACACGGTGATCGGGGGCATGCAATGGTCGCAGGTCTAGGAGGTCCCACGCTCCTCGCAGGTTGTGCGGCCCGTCCAAGACGTCTCCCCAGACGCCGAGGCGGAACTGCACGAGGCGCACCGATCCGCGAGGAGGGAGACCGGCGCGGGGCCTCGCTGACTCTTCCAACGACATGACGATCGCCGCCCCCAGCGCCAGCACAAGCGCCAAGGGCCCAGCAGTATGGGCGTGGTTGTCGGGTCGCCCATGCCCCTGGTGAAGAGGTCGAAACCCACTCAGATAAAGACCAGCTGCGGGCTTGCGCTGACAGGGCCGGAAGCCGATCTTTCACCGAGCGGAAGCCGATCTTTCGAAGGGTCGGGCATGTGGTGGCGCCCTCCGGTTGTGCAAGCGGCGAGTGGGTGACAGGCGTTGCGGAGAGGCCAATAACTCTGCGCGCGCCGATTCGAAGGGAGACGGGGGTTCGATGCAGCTGGCCCACCAGGCCGCCTTTTCGCTGGGAGTACTCGAGGTGCGACCGCCCACCTGTGAGGTGGTGTGGCCGGAGGGCCGCGAGCTGCTGCAACCGAGGGTAATGCAGGTGCTGGTCGCGCTGGCGCGCGCGAACGGGGCGGTGGTAAGCCGCGACGACCTCATCGCCAGTTGCTGGAGCGGGCGGGTGGTGGGCGACGACGCCATCACCCTCGTGATCATGAAACTGCGCAAGCTCGCCGAGCGCAGCGACGGCGCCTTCACGCTGGAGACCGTCCCGCGCGTGGGCTACCGGCTTGCCGCCGCCACGCCTACGTCGCGCGAGGCGCCGGCGATGTCGTCGGGCAAGGCGCGTCCGCGCATCGTGGTGCTGGAGTTCACCCATCCGTCCGGCGACGAGGAACAGGGCTGGTTCGCCGAAGCCCTGGCCGACGAACTGACCGCCGGGCTGTCGAAGTCGCCGCTGCTGTCGGTGATGCCGCGCCACGCGCTGCTGCATTCCGACGTGGTGGGCCATGGGGCGGGCTCCATCGCCACCCGACTGGGCGTGGACTATGTCCTGGATGGCAAGGTGCGCAGCCTGGGCGGCACGGTGCGCGTGTCGGTCGACCTGATCCAGGGCTCGGACGAGACCAGCGCCTGGTCGGGACGCTACGATCGCCCGATGGCGGACCTGTTCTCGATGATGAACGAGATCACCACCGCCATCATCGGCACCGTCGAGCCGGCCGTCCTCGATCGGGAGGAGTTCCAGGCTCGCAAGGCTCCCGAGCGCAGCCTGCAGTTCTGGCAGCTGCTCGTCCGCGGGCGCGGCCACTTCTGGCGCTCCACACAGGCCGACGTCCGCCTGGCCGAAACCTTCCTGGAGCAGGCGCTGGCGCTTGAGCCGAATGACGTCTCCGCCCTTTCGATCCTGGCGCACTGCAAGCTCTTCGAGGTCTGGGTGGGCACGTCCTACGACCCCCTCGAGGCGATCGCCGATGCGCATCGCATCGCGCTGAAGGCGGTGGGGGCGGGCCCCTCGGACGCCTTTGCCCACTATACCCTGGGCGTCGTGCTCTCGATGATGGGCCGCGGCGCCGAGGCGAAGGCCGAGCAGCGTCGAGCGCTGGAGTTGAACCCCTATCTGGCCGCAGCTTCCGGCGAGATGGGGCGGCTGCTGGCCTTTGAGGGTGAGGCCGACGAGGGCGTCGCCTATTCCGACCGCGCCATCGCCGCCAGCCCGAACGATCCGCACAGCTGGCTTTGGTACCGCACCAAGGCGGTGGCCCGCTTCATCTCCGGAGACTACGAACAGGCGGCGCGCGACGCCGCCGACGCCTGTGCGCGGGGACCTGAGCGCTTCCCGCTGCGCTACCTGTTGGCGGCCTGCTACAGCGCCGCCGGTGAGCTGGAAAAGGGACGGCGGGCGCTCGAGGACGCCGAGCGGCTGGCGCGGGAACGCGCCGGCGCGGGGCGAGGCACCAACGCCACGCCCTATTCCCTGGAAACCCTGAAGGTCGGTCATCCTTTCGCCAAGCCGGCGGATCTGGACCGCCTCGTTAAGGCTCTGCAAAAGTCTGGGTGGCAGATTGCCTAGGTCAACAACCTAGGCGAGACTGAGGCCAAACGCCTCAGGTACATATCATGTCGAATGCGATCGGGCCGCAGAAGGTGGCCATCCTTGGCGGCGGCATGGGCGGTCTCACGACCGCCCTTGAACTCACCAACCAGCCCGGCTGGCAGGACCGTTTCGACATCACCGTCTACCAGCTCGGCTGGCGACTCGGCGGCAAGTGCGCGTCCTCCCGCGGCGAGAACGACCGCATCGAGGAGCATGGCATCCACGGTTTCATGGGCAGCTATTTCAACGCCCTGCCGATGATGTCCGACGTCTACGCCGAGCTGAATCGCCCGCCCGGGACGCCGCTGGCGACCTTCCAGGAAGCCTTTCTCGGCTCGGGTTTCACCATGCTCTGGGAGTGGCAGGAGGATCGGCTGACCCCCTGGCCCACCCGCGCGCCGTCCAACAGCACCCCGCCCACGGACGGGACCTCGTACAAGGGCCTGCAGACCGCCATCGTTGCGATCATCGACGAGGTCGGCGGCATGCTGACTGCGGCCCAGGGCGTGCCGAAGCTGGTGGGCGAGGGCATCTCGCTCCTCCTCGACAAGGCCAGGGAGCAGGTCCAGACCGTTCCGCTCTCCGAAGGTCCTCGCCATCCCCTGGTGGCCGAGATCCAGGCGGCGCGGAGGCTGATCGGCGGCATCGTCGAGACCATCGACGTCCTGGCCCCTCATATCGTCAACCATGCCAACGAGCTGCGCCGGGCGCTGCTGGTCCTGGACTTCTACGCCACGTTGATCGTGGGCGCGCTGTCGGACAACGTCGAGGTCGAGGGCTACGACCGCCTGGACGAGGAGAACTGGAGCGACTGGCTCACCCGGCACGGCTGCCACCCGGCGACCCTGCAGTCCCCGGTCGTCATGACCACGGTCAACATCTGCTACCAGAGCCCCAATGGCGACACGAGCCGCGCGGCGCGCATGGGCGCGGGCTGCTACCTGAACTGGACGCTGCGCGCCTGCGCCTACATGGGCGACCTGATCTGGAGCTTTGCGGCCGGCACCGGCGAGACCGTCGTCGCCCCGATGTACGAGGTGCTCAAGCGGCGCGGTGTGAAGTTCGAATTCTTCCACAAGGTCGAGGCGCTGCGGCTCGATCCGGTCAACCGCCGCAACGTCGCCGCCGTGGAGATGACGGTTCAGGCCACGCTCAAGGACCCGGAGGCCGGCTACCAGCCCCTGATCGACGTCAAGGGCCTGCCGTCCTGGCCGCACCGGCCGCTCTACGACCAGCTCAACGAGGGTGAGTACCTGCGGGCTGCCGGCCTCGACCTGGAGTCCTACTGGAACGGCTGGCCGAACGATGACTTCCCGGGCCTGAAGAAGCCGCGGGTCCTTCGCCAGGGCGTCGACTACGACGAGATCGTGTTCGCGATCTCGGTGGGCGCCGCGCGCTACCTCTGCAAGGAGCTGATGGGCGAAGATCGCGCCTGGCGCGACATGGTCGAGACCCTCCCGGCGCTCCAGACCCAGGCCATGCAGATCTGGCTGTCCAAGGACATGTACGAGATGGGCTGGGCCGAGCCGCTGAACCCGGCGAAGAACGAGCTGTCGCTGTCGGGAACCTATTTCTGCCCGCCGAACGGCAACGCCAACTTCCCCGATCTGCTCAAGTGGGAGAGCTGGCCCCAGGAGAACTATCCCAAGGCGCTCTGGTATTTCTGCGGCCTGATGCCGGACTACGAGCCGCCGCCGCCGTTTTCCGACACCGACTACCCCCGGCGTCAGGCCGAGCGGGTGAAGATCCAGTGCATCCAGTACCTGCAGGCCTCCATCGGTACGATGCTGCCGAAGGGCACGGTCCGCGCCAACTATGGGGTCGGCGATCCGCTGGGGCTGGACTTCAACCTGCTGGTCGATTCCCGGGAGACGGGGCCGGGCGCCCTCAGGGCCGAAGGCGTCGAGCGCTTCGACAGCCAGTTCTGGCGGGCCAACATCGACCCGACCGAGCTCTACGTCACCTCGCCGCCCGGCAGCGTGGCCGCCCGGCTCGAGGCCTGGGGTTCGGGCTTCGACAACCTCACCCTGGCCGGCGACTGGATCTATACCGGCCTGAACGTCGGAAGCTTCGAAGGCGCGACGATGAGCGGCAAGCTGGCCAGCTACGCCCTTTGCGGCGCCCCCGCGCTGGACACCATCATCGGCTACCCTACCATGCCGCGACCGCGTGCGGCTTCCGCGGCCCCTCCCCCGCCGAATCCCCGCTGACGCCCTTCGGCAAGGGCAGGGGCGGGCTCATTTGGGCCTGAGGACCGCACGCCAGAAGGCGAATCGCGACCAGCCGGCCAACTTGGGCAAATGGCGCCGCTTGCCTTCGCGCGCCGGGGCGCCACAACCTCTCTGCGACCGGGCGGGGGCCTGGAGACCATCCTTCCCATGTTGCGGATCGACATCTCGACTCTGAAGACCGCGGAGCTCGGCCGCCTGCTCGCGGCGGCGCGGGCGCGCGGGCAGCATGAGCTGGTCCAGAGCCTCGAGGCGGAAATCGCGGCTCGGGAAGGCGGGGCCCCCGCGGAAACCTGCGCGTCGTCGGACGAGCCCGCCGTCGAGGATGACGAGACCCGGCCGATGGTCGTGCCCGACCCCTCTCCCGACCTGCGCCTGGAACGTGAACGCCGACGAAGCCCGCCCAGGCGCGGCTGGCCGATCGGCCTGGCCGCCGCCGGCGTGCTGACCCTTGGCGGAATGGCGGCTTGGGGCCTGAGCGGCGCGCCGGGCTTCCCACGTCTCAGCCCCAACCCAGGCGGGGAGCCCCCGCGTGTCG
>DASVNS010000324.1:0-4629 GCA_036383735.1 Phenylobacterium sp.
GGGCAAACTGTAGGCGACCCGCCCCGGTCGCAACAGGATTCGACCGCTCGGTGCGCGCGCTCCAAGCCGCCCCGAAAAAGAAGACGCCGCCGGGCAAGGCCGGCGGCGTCAGGCAGAGCAGCTTGGGGCTGTAGACTAGAAGGTCTTGCGGGCGCCCACCTTGAAGGTGCGGCCGTACGGGCTGCCGATGAAGGGGTCGTAGCCCGCTTCCAGGCGCGCCCCGGACGGATCGCGGTCCAGGATGTTGAACACCGAGGCGGTGAGCGTGGTGTCTCCGGCCAACTGCACCCGGTAGGTGAGGTCGAAGGTGTAGAAGTCCTTCACCTTGAGGCCGAAGGTGGTCAGCTGGCAGTTGGTCGCGGTACCGGCCTGCGCGTTGGCCACGTTGCAGTTCGTGGATGCCCCCGTCTGGACCGTGGTCGGGCCGCGGTTGTCGGTGGCGCCGCCCACATAGGTCAGGTCCAGGCGCAGATTGTGGTCGCCACGGGCGTACTCGGCATAGGCCGCGCCGCGCAGCTTGGATACCGTCCCGGGGAACCGGTTGTAGTTGGTGAAGCCCAGGGCGCTGTAGGCGGCCGAGACGAACACGCCGTTCAACTGGAATTCCCCGATGTCGTACTTCAGCAGGCGGCTGAACGAACCGCCGAGGGTGACGTCGCCCCCCATGACGTCAGCCCATTTGTAGTCGACGCTGCCGTCGATACCGGTGACCTTGATTTTCGGGCCGTTCACCGTGTCGGAGCGCACCCGCTGGATGTCGTTGCCGATCGTCACGCCCTGGACGCAGGCGTTGTTGTTGCTGAACGTGATCAGGCTCCGCAGGGGGCTGGCGCAGTTCACCGCCTGGGTGCCGTTGCCGACCCCGCCCACCGCCGTAGCCACGATCTGCTGTGGCACTGTAGTGATCTGGTCCTTGATGTCGAAGTACCAGTAGTCCGCGATGACTCGCAGGCCGCCGGTCTGGAAGATGCCGCCGGCGCTGTAGGTGAACGCCTTCTCCGGGCCCACGGCCGGGTTACCCGTGGAGTCGACCGACTTGAAGTTGTTGCCGGCCGCCTGGATGCCGCTCAGGAACGTCGCCCCGCTGGGGCTACGATTGCTGGGCGTCGGGCCGCGGAAGGTGGTGCCGACCGAACCGCGCAGGGCGAAGGATTCGACGACCTGCCACTTCAGGGCCAGCTTCGGGTTGATGGTCGACCCTGTCAGGCCGCCGTAGTCCTCGTACCGGATCGCCGCCTGGGCGTTGATCGCGTCGGTGATCGGCAGGTTGGTTTCGGCGAACAAGGCGTAGACCGAGTCCTCCACCTGCGAGGGCACGCTGGTCCCGAGGAAGATATAGGGGCCGGTCGCCGCCGCGCAGTTGGTCACGCCCGGCACGGGACAGGGCGTGATCCGCCCGTCCTCGAACGGGCTGCGGAGTTCGACCGAGGCGTTCTGGGTCCGGTACTGACCGCCGGCCGCCCAGCCGATCGCCCCGCCCGGCAGCTCGATCGGCAGCTCGCCGTTGAACACCAGGTCGGCGACGAAGAGATCCTGGGTGTTCTTCATCTCCGACCCGCGCTCGTACAGGTAGTCGATCAGCGCAACGCTATTGGTGTTGGCGGACACGTAGCCCGGGTTGGTCAGGCCGAGCGCCGGGTTGCCCGGATAGGCGTTGGAGAACGGGTTGAAGTAGACGCACCCGTTGGCCCCCGGGGTATTCGTGCGGCAGTCGAAGCCGCCGAGGCCGTTCAGCGCCCGCTGCAAGCGGTCGATGAAGATGTCCGGGGTGTGCTGGCGGTTCTGGGTCCTGGAGTAGGTGACGCCGACGTCGTAGCCGATGCCGCCGAACGGGACCTTGCCGGTCAGGCTCGCCGAGACGCGGTAGAGGTCGTAGTTGCGGTAGCCGGTATGGCCGCCGTTGTCGTAGAGCGCGTTACCGCCGGCGCCCAGCGGGCGGAACAAGGTCAGCGAGACGCGGTCGGTGGCCGCGATCTGCGCCGCCGAGAGGCCGGCCTGCTGCAGGGCGGTGAGGGCGCCCGGGTTGGTGATCGGCGTCGAGAACACCCCGATGCTGCCGGGGCCGTTCGGCCCCTGGATCGGCGGGAAGCCGGGCGAGAACCGCATGTGCGGGATGTTGGTCCTGGCCCAGTAGCCCTCGACGTGGAACTTGGTGTCATCGTCCAGGTTTGCGTTCACCTGGCCGAAGACGTGGTAGCGGTCCTCGTCCTCGATCAGGTTGTCGAACGGGATGTAGGTGAAGTAGCAGGCCGGAGTTGCGCCGGTGAACCCGGCGAAGCCGCCCACCGAGGCGCAGTTCGCATCCCGCGTGACGCCCGCGGTGGGCGTCCCAGTAGCGCTCACCGGCAGGAATGCCGGCGGCTGTCCCAGCACCGACCAGCCGGATGGATTCTTGAGATAGGGCAGGGGCGACCAGTCGCGGTCGGTGATCTCCAGCTCCGAGCGGTGCTGGTAGCCGGCCGATAGCAGGAGGTCGGCGTTGCCGTACGACTTCCCGTAGACGGCGTTGAAGGTGTAGTCGCCTTTGGAGCCGTCGACATAGCGGTAGTCGCCGCTGACCTCGAGCCCGTCGAAGTTGGTGCGGGTGATGAAGTTCACCACCCCGGCGATGGCGTCGGAGCCGTAGGTCGCCGCGGCGCCCTCCTTCAGCACTTCGACGCGGCCGATGGCCGAGAGCGGCAGCATGTTGGTGTCGACGCCGCCCGAGCCCTGGCCGGCCGAGACGGTGACCCGGCGGCCATTCACCAGCACGAGGGTCCGCTGGCTGCCGATGCTGCGCAGGTTGATGGTGCCGGCGCCGATCTGGTACTGCGCCCCGGGGTTGAACTGGTTGGTGTCGCCAAGCACCGGGCCGCTGGCCGGCAGGGCCTTGATGAGCTCGACGGTGTTGGGCGAGCCGCGGCGCTGGAGTTCGTCGGCGCCGATCACCTCGACGGGCAGGGCCGCATCCTCGGGCGTGCCGCGGATGAACGAGCCGGTGACGACGACTTCCTGAATGTCGGTGGCCCCGGGCTGGGCAGCCTGGGCCATCGCCTCGTGGGACAGGCCCAATGCCAAAGCGACGGCCAGCGTGGATCCGCCGCAGAAAAATCTGCTTCTCATATTCCGGTTTCCTCCCCTCGGCGGCCTCTAGCGCGGGCCGTCCTGAGTGGGGGGATATTGAGATGATTTTTTTCGAACCGACCAGAAAAAACCGTCTTCTTGGAAAGAGGATTCCAAAAATGTGGGTTTTGTCGAATTATCGCCCCTCGAATATGCACGTATTGTGACGACGCTATCTACCCACATCGCGTTCCGCCGGCGTCTTCAGGCATAGTGTTACGCGAGGCGATCGGGACGAAAAAAGATATTCTACAAAGTGTTGCTGGAACAGCGCCGCTCTCTGCCTCGTAACTGAGTCGTAAAATGACGGTATCGAATCTGCAATAAACTGTCGTCGCTGGTCCGACGCCGGCGTTTCTGGTGGGGCGGGCGTCAGGGCTTTGCGTGCTTGGGCAACGCCTTGATCTCGGCCGGCGTCAGTTTGCGGACGCTACGCACGGGACAGCGCTGCGGGCCGATGGGCGAGGGCGAGATGACCTCGGCATCCAGGCCGGAGCAGATATAGGAGCTGCCACGCGAGACGAGCGCGATCCTGTGGCTCCAGTCCACGTCGTTGCAGCGCCCGAACATCTCGAGCTGGTAGACGTCGCGGACGCCCACCCGGACATTGACGATGTGGTCGTCGTTCGAGGCGAAGCTGTTCACCTGGTTCGTCCAGAAGCACGGCTTCGCCGGCTTGGCGGCGGCTTCCGGCTCTTTGGGCGACCTGGCGGCGGCCGGTCCCGAGGCGGCCAGGCTCAGCGTCGCAAGGCTGGCGACGGCGAGCGACAGGGGGGTCTTCAAAATCATGGTCGAGGCCCTCAGACGGAGAACGTCCCTCAAGGCGGCGTCAATATAGGCGCGCTTGCCTGGCTTAGGAACGTCGGCGTGCGGCGCGCCGGGCGAAGCGGTCGGGTGCGACGAGGTCCGAGGCCGCCCGGCCGATCGGCGATGGCGCGCCCAGCGCCAAGGCCGCCACGTGCTCGGCCAGCAGCGGCGCCAGGGAGAAGCCGCGTGAGCCAAAGCCGGTCAACGCGAACAGGCCCTCTCCGACCGCCCCGGCGACAGGCAAGCGGTCAGGCGTCGCCGCGCGGACCGAGGCGCGACCTTCCAGCGGGGCGTCGGCGATGCGTTCGGCCAGCGCTGGCAGCGCCCCGCGAAGGGTGGCCCGGTTGCGAGCGTGGTCGGCCTCACGGACCTCGGTGGCGTCGTCGCCGCGATCGTGCGTGGCTCCGAACAGCACGCCATGGCGGGTGGGCAGGACATAGCCGCCCCAGGCGACGGCGGTCGTTGGCGGCGCTTTGGCCGTCCAGCTCGCCTGGCCGCGGACCGGTTCGAGCGGCAGGCCCGGCGCAAGGTCGCGAGACGCGACGGCGGCCGTCAGGATCACGGCGGCGGCGCGCAGGATCTCGGCGCCGTCGGCGTCCAGCAGGACCCAGTCGTCGCCGTCCCGGCGCAGGTTCGCCACCCGACCGGGCTCCGGCTTTCCGACCCAGGCGGCCAGGATCGGCGCGGGCTCGACCACCAGCGCCGTGCGTTGGTCGAGGC
>DASVNS010000325.1:0-3767 GCA_036383735.1 Phenylobacterium sp.
GGCGAGGTGCCGTGGCAGTGGTCGGACCAGTACGACCTGAAGCTCCAGATCGCCGGCTACGCCTTCGATGTGGACCGCATCCTGGTGCGCGGCGATCCGGCCAGCGCCAAGTTCGCCGTCTTCCATCTGAAGGGCGACCAGGTGCAGTCCGTGGAGGCGATCAACTCGCCCCCGGAATTCATGATGGGCAAGATGCTCATCGGGAATCGCAAGTCAGTGAACATTGATAAGCTTGCGGACCCAACCGTTTCCATGAAAGAGGTCGCGCTGTGATCCAGCGGCTCCGCGCCACACCGGGTCGAGTTCAGGGTTGAAGCGTCGACTTCCTGGCTTAGCGCGACCAGGCCCTTCGCATGTCAGCGCTTTCCGGCGAAATTGACAACGACGCCTCCATTTGCCCAGACGATCGACGACGCGCGAGGCGGGCTCAGCGATCTTGACGCCGTATTGGGCGGCCCCGGAGTTCGCTGAAAAGGTTGGACCGGGCGCCGACGACGAGATGTCACCGTCTCGCCCTGGTCGCGGCGCGCCAGGGCGACGTTGACCACCTTTTCTAGGTTCATCAGGATTTCGTCGGGAAGGTTCTCGACCCCCCAAACCGAGCGCTCCCAGATTTCGGTTCTGGTCGCTCCCGGCAGAACCGTCTGGACCGTGACGCGGGACCCGCCCAGCTCAGGGCCATCGATTCCGACAGTAGGTCTCCCGTCCAGACTGCGGACGATGCTGGTTTTGGGCGGCGCGCTCCGTTTCGGCGGTTCGATCTCCCACCGAACGCTCGCCAATCTTGGTCGCGCCGGGTCATCAGGATGTTGATCATCATGCAGTTGACGGCGAGGATGATGGCCTACATGCTGAACGCCAAAACGGGAAACGACGCCGTTCCAGAGGGGACGAGGCTCGGGAGGTCTAGATGGCGGACGACAATCGCGCGTCAGGCGGCGGAGAGATCCGGGTGAGCCGCGAAGACAGGGTCCTTCACCTGACGTTTGCCTCCCCGGGCCGGAAGAACGCCCTCGGTCAGGCCATGTATCTGGTGCTTCGCGATGCCTTGAATGCGGCGGCCGCGTCGCCCGACATCAATGTCGTGGTGCTTCAGGGCGCCGATGGGACCTTCACCACCGGCAACGATGCCGCCGACACCACCAAGCCGCCGCCGGGGGAGAAGCCGGGCACGCTACAGTTTATCGAAACCATCGCAGCGTTTCCAAAACCGATCGTGGCCAAGGTCGACGGCGTGGCGATCGGGCTGGGGTGCACCATGCTCTTGCATTGCGACCTGGTCTATGCGGCGGAGAACGCCCGGTTCCTGCTGCCGTTCGTGAACCAGGCCCTCGTGCCGGAGGCGGCTTCCACTTATCTGCTGCCGCGCCTGATGGGGCTCGCCCGGGCTTCCGAACTCGTCCTGCTCGGCGAGATGTTCTCCGCCCGGGTCGCGCAGGACGTGGGCCTCGTCACGGCGGTCCTTTCGTCGGCAGACCTCGAGGCCCACGTCCAGGCGCGCGCCAGTTTGCTGGCGGCGAAGCCGCGCGCGGCGGTCCGGCGAGCCAAGGCCCTGCTGCGCAGCGTGCCCCCCGGGGGCGCGATGGGGCGCATCGCTGAGGAATCGGAAGCGATCGAAGCCTGTCTTGCCGGGCCGGAGTTCGCCGAAATGCTCGCCGCGTTCCGCGACAAGCGGACCCCTGATTTCTCCAAAATCTGAATAAAGGCGCGGGTTCTTGGGCGCCGCCGCCCAAAGCCCTCCAGCGGGAGACTCGCCGTTGAGCGACGTGATCAAGACTGAAATACGGGGCGATGTCGCCATCGTCCGGATCGACTACCCCCCGGTGAACGCCCATGGCCACCCGGTGCGGGCTGGCCTGCTCGACGCCCTCAATCGATTGGCCGCCGATGACGCGGTGCGCGCCATCGTGCTGGTGGGGGAGGGGCGCACCTTCATCAGCGGGGCGGACATTCGTGAGTTCGACCAGGCGCCGAAGTTGCCGGCGCTGCGAAGCGTGCTGGACGCCCTCGACGATAGCCGCAAGCCGGTGGTGGCGAGCATGCACGGCTTCGCCATGGGCGGCGGGCTAGAGGTCGCGCTGGCCTGCAACTTCCGGGTCGCGACGGCCGACGCCAAACTGGGACTCTCGGAGGTGAAGTTCGGCCTGCTTCCCGGCGGCGGTGGCACCCAGCGGCTGCCGCGCGCGGTGGGCATTCCGCTGGCGGTGAAAATGATTGTCGGCGGCGAGCCGATCTCCGGCCAGGAGGCCTTGAAGGTCGGCTTAATCGACGAGGTCGTGGACGACCCACTGGCTGGCGGCGAGGCGTTCGCCCGCAAGATCCTGGCCGAGGGGAGGCCGCTGCGGCGCCTGCGCGACGACGACACTCTGCTCGAGGCCGCGCGGGCCGACCGCAGCCTGTTCACCAACGCCGCGGCGGCCGCCACCGCGCGCAGCCGCGGCCTGGACGCGCCGCTGGCCTGCGTGGAAGCGATCGGGTTGGCGCTGGATACGCCCTTCGATGAAGCGCTCACCCTGGAGTTCGAAGGCTTCCTCAAGCTGGTGAACGGCGACCAGGCCAAAGCGCAGCGGCATGTGTTCTTCGCGGAGCGGGAGGCGGCGAAGATCGCCGGGGTTCCGGAAGGGACGAAGGCCCGGCCCTTGGGTCGGGTGGCGGTGATCGGGGCGGGCACCATGGGCGGCGGCATCGCCATGTCGTTCGCCAACGGCGGCGTGCCGGTGACGCTGATCGAGCTCAACGAGGAGCCCCTGGCGCGCGGCCTGGCCCTGATCCGCAAGAACTACGAGGCCAGCGCCGCCCGGGGCGGGCTGACGCCTGACGCCCTGCAGGCCCGGCTGGACCTGATCTCGGGCGCGGTCGGCCTCGACAAGGTGGGCGACGCCGATCTGATCATCGAGGCGGTGTTCGAGACCATGGCCGTCAAGAAGGACGTGTTCGGCAAGCTCGACGCGGTGGCCAAGCCCGGCGCGGTCCTGGCCACCAACACCTCCTATCTCGACGTGGACGAGATCGCGTCCGCCACCTCGCGCCCGCAGGACGTGGTGGGCATGCACTTCTTCAGCCCCGCCAACGTCATGAAGCTCTGCGAGATCGTCCGCGGCGCCAAGACCGCCCCGGACGTGCTGGCCACCGCCGTGGCCGCCGCCCGCAAGGCCGCCAAGGCGCCCGTGGTGGTGGGGGTCTGTTTCGGTTTCGTCGGCAACCGCATGCTGGAGGCCCGCGGCAAGCAGGCCGGCAAGCTCCTCTACCAGGGCGTGCCGCCGCAGCAGATGGACGGCGTCCTCACCAGCTTCGGCATGCCCATGGGCCACTTCGCCATGGCCGACCTGGCGGGCCTCGACGTCGGCTACCGCTCGCGCCAGGACCACGGCGTCGTCGCCCCCATCGAGGACGCCCTGGCCGAGGCCGGACGGTTCGGCCAGAAGACCGGCAAGGGCTTCTACCGCTATGAGGCCGGCTCCCGGGCCCCGATCGTCGATCCCGAGGTCGAGACCCTGATCCGCCAAATCCTGGACCGCCGCGGGCTCCAGACCCGGCGAGTCGAGGACCAGGAGATCCTCGAGCGGCTGATCTATCCGATGATCAACGAGGGCGCGCGGATCCTGGAGGAGGGCATCGCCGCCCGGCCCGGCGACATCGATGTGGTCTGGCTCTATGGCTATGGCTGGCCGATCGCCCGCGGCGGGCCGATGTTCTACGCCGACCTCGTGGGCCTCAAGACCATCGCCGAGCGCCTCGCCCACTACGCCGCCGTCGATGGCGACCAG
>DASVNS010000326.1:0-7869 GCA_036383735.1 Phenylobacterium sp.
TGGCGGAAGCCGGCCTTCAGGACACGGATGTAGCCGCCGTTACGTTCGGCGTAGCGGGGACCCAGCACCGAGAACAGCTTGCCGACCTGTTCGACGTCGCGGACCTGGCTGATCGCCTGGCGGCGGGCATGCAGCGTGCCGCGCTTGCCGAGCGTCACCAGCTTCTCGACGAAGGGGCGGAGTTCCTTGGCCTTCGGCAGGGTGGTCACGATCTGCTCGTGTTTGATCAGGCTCGCCGACATGTTGGCGAACATCGCCGTACGGTGAGCGGACGTGCGACCTAGTTTGCGGTGGGCTTTGCCGTGACGCATTTCATATCTCCTAGGCCACCTGGGCCCGCCGGACGCTCCCGATCGTCAGGGAACATCCTACCTAACCAAATCCCAGCCTGCTCCCGCCTGGGTCAATACGAAGCGCCGGGGCCCTCCACCGCTTGTTGCGGCTTCACAAGGCCCAGACCGCCGAAGCGGCCCGGAGTCGGCGAAAGAGCTTACATCTGGTCTTCGAACTTCTTGGCGAGCTCGTCGATGTTCTCGGGCGGCCAGTTCGGCACGTCCATGCCGAGGTGGAGACCCATCCCGGCGAGAACTTCCTTGATCTCGTTCAGCGACTTGCGGCCGAAGTTCGGGGTGCGGAGCATCTCCGCCTCCGTCTTCTGGATGAGGTCGCCGATGTAGACGATGTTGTCGTTCTTCAGGCAGTTGGCCGAACGGACGGAGAGCTCGAGCTCATCGACCTTTTTCAGCAGCGCCGGGTTGAACGGCAGTTCCGGCTTGGCCTCGCCTTCGACCTTCTTCTTCGGCTCTTCGAAGGTGATGAAGATCTGCAGCTGGTCCTGGAGGATGCGGGCGGCGTAGGCCACCGCGTCGACCGGGCTGACCGCGCCGTTGGTTTCCAGATCCATGATCAGCTTGTCGTAGTCGAGGCTCTGACCCTGGCGGGTGGGCTCGACCCGGTAGGCGACGCGCTTGACCGGCGAATAGAGGGCGTCGACGGCGATCAGGCCGATCGGGGCGTCCTCAGGACGGTTCAGGTCGGCGGCCACATAGCCCTTGCCGGTCTGCACCGTGAACTCCATGCGCACGTCGGCGCCGTCGTCCAGCGTGCAGAGCACGTGGTCGGGGTTCAGGATCTCGATGTCCGAAGGCGCGTCGATCTGACCGGCCGTCACCGTGCCGGGGCCGGTGGCGCGCAGGGTCATGCGCTTCGGGCCCTCGGCGTGCATGCGCAGCGCCAGTTGCTTGATGTTCAGGACGATGTCGACCACGTCCTCACGCACGCCTTCCAGCGACGAGAACTCGTGGACCACGCCATCGATCTGCACCGCGGTCACGGCCGCGCCCTGCAGGGAGGAGAGAAGTACGCGCCGCAGGCTGTTGCCCAGGGTCACGCCGAACCCGCGCTCGAGGGGCTCGGCCACCAGACGCGCCTTGCGGCTGGCGTCGGCGCCGGTCTCGATTTGCGGCTTCTCGGGACGAATAAGCTCGTTCCAGTTTCTTTCGATCACGGGTGTCCCTCGAAAACGCAGGATCGCCGGCCGCAGAACCGCGGACCGGCGTCAGGGAATAGTAGCTCGGACGACTAGACGCGCCGGCGCTTGGGCGGGCGGCAGCCGTTGTGCGGAATAGGCGTCACATCCCGGATGGTGGTGATCGTCATGCCGACCGACTGGAGGGCGCGCAGCGCCGACTCACGGCCCGAACCGGGGCCCGAGACATTGACTTCCAGCGTGCGGACACCGTGCTCGGCAGCCTTGCGGCCCGCGTCCTCGGCCGCCATCTGGGCGGCGTAGGGGGTCGACTTGCGCGAGCCCTTGAAGCCCATCAGGCCGGCGCTGGACCAGGAGATCGCGTTCCCCTGGGCGTCGGTGATGGTGATCATGGTGTTGTTGAACGAGGCGTTCACATGCGCCACGCCCGAGGTGATGTTCTTGCGCTCGCGGCGTTTGACGCGCGCCGGTTCCTTGGCCATCGAGATCTACTCTCTTACTTCTTCTTGCCGGCGATCGGCTTGGCCGGACCCTTGCGGGTGCGGGCGTTGGTATGGGTGCGCTGGCCGCGGACCGGCAAGCCCTTCCGGTGGCGCAGGCCGCGGTAGCAGGCCAGATCCATCAGGCGCTTGATGTTCACCGCGGTTTCACGGCGCAGGTCGCCTTCGACCGTATGGTCGCGGTCGATGGCTTCGCGGATCTGCAGCACTTCCTGGTCGGTCAGCTGGTTGACGCGGCGCGCGTCCTCGATGCCGACCTTGCTGACGATCTCGCGGGCTTTCGCCTCGCCGATGCCATGGATGTACTGCAGCGCGATCACGACGCGCTTGTTCGTAGGAATGTTGACGCCAGCGATACGGGCCACGTAGGTAATCTCCTGATCACGCAAGAAAAGCGCAAACGGCGCCCCGGCCCCTAGCTGCCATAGGCATAGGCCGGCGCGTCCATCGCGCTCTTTCGCGGAAGCGCTTCGTTATATGGAGAGGGGTATGCCCGTCAATGGCGTAAACGCCCAAATGTGAACGAAACGCTGCGCCCGCAACGGCGTGTGGGCCACGCACGGTTTCCTCACGCCGGTTCCGCACCGGACGTCGCCAGAAAAGCATGAGTAGGACCGATCCGCAATCGGCCAAGGCGGTCAGCGGCGGCACTTGCCCAGCGCCGCATCGACGCTGGCCGCGACCGATTCGATCGCACCCATGCCGTCGAGTTCCACCAGCTTGCCCTGCGCCTGGTAGTAAGGAAGCAACGGCGCCGTCTGGGCGTTGTAGGCGTTCAGCCGGACGACGAAGCTCTCCGGATTGTCGTCCGCACGGCCCGATTCGGCGAACCGTCCCGCGACGCGCTGCTTCAGCGCCTCGTCATCCACCTTCAGGCGCAGGACCAGGTCGATCTGGCTGCCGCGGCCGGCCAGCATCCGGTCCAGGGCTTCGGCTTGCGGCAGGGTCCGTGGGAAGCCGTCGAAGATCGCGCCGCCGGCGGCCTCCGCCTCGGGCAGGCGGGATTCGATCAGTTCGATGACGATGCCGTCCGACACGAGTTCGCCGCGCTGCATGATCCCCTCGACGCGCTGGCCGAGATCGGAGCCCGAGGCGATGGCCGCGCGCAGCATGTCGCCCGTGGAGAGCTGGACCATGTTGCGGCCGTCGACCAGGCGCTTGGCCTGGGTGCCCTTCCCCGCCGCCGGCGGGCCAAACAGAATCAGGTTCATAGCGATCCCCTCACCGGCGCTCTTGATGGCGCCGTACCGCAACGTCACCCAAGGCAGGGCGCCTAGAGCGTGAGAGCCTGAAGTGGATACCGGTCCAGGCGCCCGTCACGCTCTAAAGTTTTGAGTTAGCCTTTCTGGATCGAGTGATTCCACTTGATCCAGAAAGGCTCTAGCGCCGGCCGCCCCGCAGCTTCGACTTCTTGATCAGGCCCTCATACTGGTGGGCCAGCAGGTGGGACTGGATCTGGGCGACCGTGTCCATGGTGACGCTCACCACGATGAGCAGCGACGTGCCGCCCATGTAGAACTGCGTCCCTGTGAACCGCATCAGACCCTCCGGCACCAGGCACACCAGGGTGATGTAGGCCGCGCCGATCACCGTCAGGCGCGTGAGCACGAAATCAAGGTACTCCGCGGTCCGCTTGCCCGGACGGATGCCGGGCAGGAAGCCGCCGTACTTGCGCAGGTTCTCCGCCGTGTCCTCGGGGTTGAACACGACGGACGTGTAGAAGAAGCAGAAGAAGACGATCAGCGCGCCATACAGCACCATGAACAGCGGCTGGCCGTGCTGCAGCTGGCCCACCGCCAGCGGCAGCCACTGCAGCCATTCCGGCAGGTTCGCGGTCGCCGCGAAGCCCATCACCGTCGCCGGCAGCAGCAGCAGCGACGAGGCGAAGATCGGCGGGATCACGCCCGAGGTGTTGATCTTCAGCGGCAGGAACGAGGTGTCGCCGCCGAACATGCGGTTGCCCACCTGGCGCTTGGGATACTGCACCAGCAGCCGGCGCTGCGAGCGCTCCATGAACACGATCGCCACGGTGATCCCGACGACCAGGATGATCATCAGGAAGAGCGTGCCGGTGTTCATCGAGCCGGTGCGGGTGAGTTCGAGAGCCTGGACAAGGTACTGCGGCAGGACCGCGACGATCCCGGCGAAGATCAGCAGCGAGACGCCGTTGCCGACCCCACGGCTGGTGATCTGCTCACCCAGCCACATCAGGAACATGGTGCCGCCGGTCAGGGTCACGACCGTCGAGACGATGAAGAACAGGCCGGGGTGCTCGACCAGGCCGGGGCTCTGCGACAGACCCGCGGCGATCCCGAAGGACTGGAACACGGCCAGCACGACGGTCAGGTAACGGGTGTACTGATTGAGCGTCTTGCGCCCCGCCTCTCCGCCTTCCTTCCGCAGCTTCTCCCACGGCGGATAGACCGTTCCGAGCAGCTGCACGATGATCGAGGCCGAGATGTAGGGCATCACGTTCAGGGCGAAGACGGCCATGCGCTGCACGGCGCCGCCCGAGAACATGTTGAACATGCCCAGGATGCCCTGCGCCTGGCCCGAAAAGGCCTGCTGGAAGGCCACCGGATCGATGCCCGGGATCGGGATGTAGGTCCCCAGCCGGTAGACGATCAGCGCCCACAGCGTGAACCAGATGCGCTTGTGCAGCTCCGTCGCCTTGCGGAAGGCGTCGAAGTTCAGATTGGCGGCGAGCTGTTCTGCGGCCGAAGCCATTCAGCAAATCCCCTGACGTCGGATCGTGACAGGCGGAAGCGGAATCCGGCTTCGGCGCCCGTCACGCGCCACTTCTTAGTCGAAAGCCTTCCGCATGGAAGGCCCTTGCGTCCCGCTCAGATAGGACGGTCCGGCCCCGATAGCGAGGCCGGGCTCGCCGCCGGACGCCTTAGGCTTCTCCAGCCTTGGCTTCGACCTTGGTCGTGGTCAGCGTGCCGCCGGCCTTTTCGACCGCCGCACGGGCCGAGGCCGTGGCGGAATAGACCGTGAGGTTCAGCTTCGACTTCAGTTCGCCCTTGCCCAGCAGCTTCACGCCATCCTTGGCGCGACGGATCACGCCGGCCTTCAGCAGCGCGTCCGCGTCGATGGCGGCCTTCGCGTCGAGCTTTCCGGCTTCGATCGCCTGTTCCAGGCGCCAAAGGTTCACCTCGGCGAAGTCCTTGCGGTTGAGCGGATTGAAGCCGCGCTTCGGCATGCGCATGTGCAGCGGCATCTGGCCGCCTTCGAAGCCGTGGACAGACACGCCGGAGCGCGCCTTCTGGCCCTTCACGCCGCGACCGGCGGTCTTGCCCTTGCCCGAACCCGGGCCGCGGCCGACGCGCATGCGGCCCTTGGTGGAGCCGTCCTGCGGGGCGAGTTCGTTGAGCTTGGTCATATGTGCCTCTCCTTGGAGATCTGACGCCGGAGGAACCCTCCGACTCGGCTGAAAAGCCCTCCCCTCATGGGGAGGATGGACCGGGCCAGGCCCGGGGTCGGGCGGGGGACTCAGGATCAGGCTCGGAGCTTGGTCCCGACTTCCCCACCCTGGCTGGCGGAGCCAGCCCGTCCCTCCCCTTTAAGGGAGGGAGAAGGCGCTACTCCACCACCTCGAGGAGGTGTTGGACCTTGGCGATCATCCCGCGCACCGAGGGGGTGTCCTCGAGCGTGGAAACGCGGCCGAGCTTGTTCAGGCCCAGGCCCGCGAGGGTCGCGCGCTGGTCCTTGGTCCGACGGATCGGGCTGCCGGTCTGACGAAGGGTGACTTTAGCCATGAGCTTAACCTTCCGCGTCCGCGGTCGCCGCTTCTTGCGAGGCGGGGGCGGCCGAGGCGCCGTCCGAACGGCGGCCGATCACGTCGGAGACCTTCTTGCCACGCTTGGCCGCCACTTGGCGGGGCGAGGATTGGGCCTTCAGCGCTTCGAACGTCGCGCGCACCATGTTGTAGGGGTTGGACGAGCCGACCGACTTGCCGACGACGTCCTGGACACCCAGGGTTTCGAGCACGGCCCGCATCGGACCGCCGGCGATGACGCCGGTGCCGGGAGGCGCCGCACGGACCATCACCTTGCCTGCGCCCCAGCGGCCGTTGCCGTCGTGGTGCAGGGTGCGGCTCTCGCGCAGCGGAACGCGGATCATCGACTTCTTGGCTTCTTCGGTCGCCTTGCGGATGGCTTCCGGCACTTCACGCGCCTTGCCGTGACCGAAGCCGACGCGGCCCTTCTGGTCGCCGACAACCATGAGCGCGGCGAAGGAGAACCGACGGCCGCCCTTAACGGTGGCCGCGACGCGGTTGATGTGCACCAGCTTTTCGACGATTTCGCTGTCGCGCTCTTCGTCGTTCCGATTGCGACGATCGCCGCCGCGCTGTTCGTCTCTGCGAGCCATGATCGTTTCCTTAGAAATTCAGGCCGGCTTCGCGCGCGGCGTCCGCCAGGGCCTTGACCCGGCCGTGGTAGATATAGCCGCCACGGTCGAAGACGACATCCTTGACGCCCTTTTCGAGGGCGCGCTGGGCGACGAGGGCGCCGACCTTGGCGGCCGCGTCCTTATCGGAACCCTTGACCGCCTTGGCGTCGCCTTCCAGCGTGGAGGCGGCCGCGAGGGTCACGCCGTTCTCATCGTCGATGACCTGGGCGTAGATGTTCTTGGCCGAGCGGAAGACCGACAGGCGCGGACGGCCGTTCGCCACCGAGCGGAGGCGGTTGCGGACGCGCTGGGCGCGATGTTTCGTGGATTCGCGGGGAGAAAGGGCCATGGCTTACTTCTTCTTGCCTTCCTTGCGCCGGACCGTCTCGCCTTGGTAGCGGACGCCCTTGCCCTTGTAGGGCTCCGGCGGACGCAGGCGGCGGATCCGGGCGGCGGTTTCGCCGACCATCTGCTTGTCGATGCCCGAGATCTTGATCTCGGTCTGCTTCGGCACAGCGAACGAAATGCCCGTGGGCGCCGGGATGTCGACGTCGTGGCTGAAACCGAGCTGCATGGAGAGCGCCTGGCCCTTCATCGCAGCGCGGTAGCCGACGCCGACCAGCTCGAGGGTCCGCTCATAGCCCTGGGTCACGCCCACGACCATGTTGCCGACCAGCGTGCGCGAGAGGCCCCACATCGCTTGCGCGCGGGTGGTTTCCTGCCGCTTGGAGAGCGTGAGTTCGCCGCCCTCCTGCTTGACCTCGATCTCTTCGGCGACCGTCCAGGCGAGTTCGCCCTTGGGTCCCTTCACCGTGACCGTCTGGCCTTCGATGGTGACCGTGACCCCGCTGGGAACGGCGACCGCCTTCTTTCCGATACGAGACATCTTAGTAGACCCGGCAGAGCACTTCGCCGCCCACGTTGGCCTCGCGAGCCGCGGTGTCCGACATGACGCCCTTGGGCGTCGACAGGATCGAGATCCCGAGGCCGTTCTTCACGGGCTTCAGGTCCTTGATCGACGAGTAGACGCGACGGCCGGGCTTGGAGACGCGCTTGATCTCGACGATGACGGGCGCGCCGTCAAAGTACTTCAGCTCGATCTCGAACTCCGGGAAGGCGCCGGGCTTTTCCACCAGGTGGTAGCCGCGGATGTAGCCCTCGTCCGTCAGCACGTCGAGGACGCGCGCGCGCATCTTCGAGGCCGGCGCCGCCAGCTTGGAACGGCCGCGCATGGCGGCGTTTTTGATACGGGCGATCAGATCGCCGATGGGGTCATTGACCATTCGACCCTCCCCTTACCAGCTCGACTTGACGAGGCCGGGGATCAGCCCAGCGGACCCGAGGTCGCGCAGGGAAATCCGGCTCATCTTCAGCTTGCGATAGTACGCACGCGGGCGACCGGTCACTTCGCAACGGTTGCGAATCCGGGTCTTCGACGAGTTGCGCGGCAGCTCGGCCAGCTTGAGGCGAGCGTCGAAACGCTCCTCC
>DASVNS010000327.1:0-5662 GCA_036383735.1 Phenylobacterium sp.
GAGGAATTCGCCCTCCCAGTCGGAGAGGGTGACGCCTGCCTTGTCCGCAGTTCGTCGGGCGCGCTTCAGGGCGTTCAGGGCGGCCCGCTTGGCCGCCGCCTTTCTCTCCTCGAAGGGAGATGCTGGCGGCTTGCGGTTCAAATCTCTCCGATCGCCGCGAGATAGAGGTCGAGGATGGCCTCTTCCTCCTGGCGCTTGGCCCGGTCCTGCTTGCGCAGGCGGATCACCTTTCCGATGATCTTCACGTCGAAGCCGTTGCCCTTGGCCTCGGCCTTCACTTCCTTGATCTGCTCGGCGATCTCGCCCTTTTCCGCCTCGAGGCGCTCGATACGCTCGATGATGCTCTTGAGCTGTCCCTGGGCGGTCGCGTTCAGGACGTCGGAGTGGGCGGTAGCGTCGTCGGCCATGGCCAAGCCTTTAAGCTAGAAGTCAGGGGGGCGGAAGGGCGGGGAACCTAGCGACCCGGCTCCGGTCTGTCACCCGCCTCTGAACCCTCGCCGCCCGCCAGCCGTTGTGACGGTTGGACGCGGAGGGATCATGACCGGCGAGACCCGCAGCAAGCCCAACGAGCAGGACGCACTGGCCGCGGTCCGCACGCTGATCGAATGGGCCGGCGACGACCCGGACCGCGAGGGCCTGCTCGACACGCCCCGCCGGGTGGTGAAGGCCTACCGGGAGCTGTTCTCGGGCTACGAGACCGACCCCAAGGACTATCTGGCCCGGACCTTCGAAGAGGTCGGCGGCTACGATGAACTGGTGCTGTTGCGCGACATCCGGGTGGTCAGCTTCTGCGAGCATCACATGCTGCCGTTCCTGGGCAAGGCTCACGTCGGATATCTGCCGAACGACCGGGTGGTCGGGATCTCCAAGCTTGCCCGCGTGGTGCACGGTTTCGCCCGGCGGCTACAGATCCAGGAAAAGCTGACTGCCCAGGTCGCCGAGGCGATCCAGGACATCCTGAAGCCCAAGGGCGTCGGTGTGGTCATCGTCTCCGAGCACAGCTGCATGACCATGCGCGGCGTGAACACCCCCGGCTCGCGCCTGACCACCAGCCACCTGCTGGGCGCCGTGCGCGACGATCCGCGCACCCGCCAGGAGTTCTTCGATCTGGTGCGGAACGGCGACTGAGGCCGTCCGGACACGAAAAACCCCCTGCCTGGCGAAGGGCAGGGGGTCCTCAGTCGCTCGCCTAGTGGAGAGACGTCTAGGCGAGCGCGTAGGCGGTGCGGCGACGGCGCATGAGGGCGCCCGTCATGCCGAAGCCCGTGATCATCAAGGCCCAGCTGGCGGGCTCGGGAACCGCGCCGGCGGCGAAGTTGTCGACTTCGAAGGAATTGGACGTCGACTTCAGGATCACCTGGTTCACGTTGTAGCCCCCGAAGTCGAAGTTGACCCGGGTTCCCCAATTCCAGCTCTGGCCGACATTGCCGCCGGTGAACTGGCCGCCGGTCAGGGTAAAATCATAGCCCTTGGCGCCGATGAAACGGATCGAGTTGTAGGTGTCCGGCGAGCCCATATAGAGGCTGAAGCGGTTGATGGCCTTGCTCGACGTCAGCGTCGCCGTCGCGCCGCCCGGGATGGTCAGATAGTGGGTCGGGTCGTTCGGCAGGGTGCCGCTATAGCCGCTGCCGCCTTCGTTCACACCGACGGTGGCCCCGACGAAGTGGAGCGCAAAGCCGCTCAGCAGCGTGGCTTCCGGATTGCCGGCGTCGTTGAAGTTGGCGACCAGGACCTGGCCTGACGGCAGGGTGTTCGGGTCGCCGAAGTTCGACAGGCTCACGATGGGGGCGGCCGATGCCCCCGTCGCCATGGCCAAGGCCGAGGCGGCGATCAGCAGGGTGTCGCGGATGTGCATTTCGATATTTTCCGGGCTTCTGTAACGAACCCCGCCGGAGCCCGTACTGGTTTGATACAAAACGCTGGTGTCGCCACGTCCCTTGCACGGGGTGTGCCACAGCTCAGCTCGGCCTCACGGCGCTCAGATCAGGTTGCGGGCCGCCAGGGCGGGCCATAGCGCCGCCGGATCGGTGAAATGGTGGGCGAACGAGACGCCGCAGTCGGTCTGGGCGTGCCAGGCGAGCGTGCACACCTGCGACAGGAACCGGTCGCACTCGACCGGGTCTGGGAAGATCTTCTGGTAGAGCGTGCGCGGGTTCCAGCGCACGATGACGTTGCCGAAGTCCCAGAGAACGGCCCTGAGGGTCGTTCCCCGGCGATCCGGCACGCGCAGCCCTTAGCCTTGCTTGGCTTTGAAGCGCGGGTCGGTCTTGTTGATGACGTAGACGATGCCCTTGCGGCGCACGAGCTTGCAGTCGCGGTGGCGCGTCTTGAGCGACTTGAGCGAGCTTCTGACCTTCATGGGACCGTATCTTCAATCGGGCCGCGGACGGCCGGTTGGCGAACAAGAGGGCGCGCATATACGGGGCAGCCCAATCCGAGTCAACCTGACGCCCTTTTGATTGGGGGCCGGCTCGACGCACTTTAGAGTCCGGTCGATGCGTCGTCGCGTTCTCCCTGCCCTGCTCGCCCTCGCCGGTTGCGCGAGTCCTGCCGTCGCGCCGCCCGCCGCCGTGCGGCCGGCCGCCACGGCCTTGGCCGCAGGGGCCGGGATGGCGGCGCCGCGCGCCGCGCCGTCGGTGGCCCCGCCGACAGCCTCCGGCGACATGATCTTCGACGCCTGGGCCGCGGAGTTCCAGGGCCGCGCCCTGGCCGCCGGCATCCAGCCCGAGGTGCTGCGCCGGGAGATGGCGGGCCTGACCCCCGATCCGCGCGTCGCCAGCCTGGACAGCCGCCAGCCGGAATTCTCCAAGCCGGTCAGCGACTATCTCAAGGGCGTGGTCACGGCGGACCGCATCGCCATCGGCGCGCGCCGGGCCGCCGGCATCCCGATGATCGGCGACATCGAGGCGCGCTTCGGCGTGCCGCGGCAGATCCTGATGGGCGTGTGGGCCATGGAGAGCGGGTTCGGCGTCATCCAGGGCGACAACGACACCCTGCGCGCCCTGGCCACCCTGGCCGCCCAGGGCCGTCGGCGCGCCTGGGCCGAGGGCGAGTTGATCGCCACGCTGCGGATCATCCAATCCGGCGAATTCCCGCGCTCGCGCCTGCGCGGGTCTTGGGCCGGGGCCATGGGCCAGACCCAGTTCATCCCCACCACCTTCCTCTCCACGGCCGTCGATGAGGACGGGGACGGCAAGCGGGATATCTGGGGCTCGTCGGCCGACGCGCTGGCGTCGGCGGCCAACCTGCTGGCCAAGGCCGGATGGGTCCGCGGCCAGGGCTGGGCGCGCGAGGTCACGGTCCCGGCGGGCTTCGACTTCAGCCTCACGGAAGGCCCGCGCGAGGTCCCGGCGTGGTGGGCGGCCAAGGGCGTCCGGCCGGCCGACGGCAAGGACTGGTCCTATAATGACAGCCAGGCGCCCGCGCAGCTGATCGCCCCCACCGGCGCGAGCGGCCCGCTGTTCCTGCTGCTCCCCAACCACTTCGCGATCCGCAAGTACAACAACAGCATCGCCTACGCGCTGGGCGTGGGCCTGCTGGCCGACCGGGTGGCCGGCGCGCCGCCGTTGATGCGGCCATGGCCGACCGAGGCCCCGCTGTCGCTCGTCGACCGCATGACGGCGCAACGGGCGCTCATCGCCCTGGGCTTCGATCCGGGTGGCGCGGACGGGGTCGTGGGCATGGGTACGCGCAGGGCGCTGCGCGACTGGCAGAAGGCCCGCGGCCTCACGGCCGATGGCTATCTCTCCGCCGAGCTCGTGACCCGCCTGCGGACAGAAACCGCCGCCAGCGGGAGCTAAGTCGCTCCGCCCTCGTCGCTCTTTTCCAGAGTCGCCATCGTGGTGGCGTCACGGGTGGTCGGCTTCGGGTCGGCGTTTCTGAGCGCGGCGTTGCGGAAGGCGAACGCCAGCATGCCGAACATCAGGCTCGCATTGAGCACGAACGGCGCCGGCCCGAAGTGCTGGTAGAGGAACACGAACCCCGGGGCGAAGACCACGTTGATGCCGTTCACGGCGGCGATGGCGCCGGCGACCCGCGCCTGCTCGTCGACCCCCACCGCAATCGAGGACCCGGCGGTAAAGCCCGGCCGGGCGAAGCCGAAGCCGAGGCTGGAGAGAGCGTAGCCCGCGACCACCACATAGAAGCCGTTGTCGCCGCCAGGCGCGGCCGCGACGAACAGGTTGCCCAGGCCCGCCACCGCGACGCCCCATCGCAGCAGCTGGCGCGGCGTCATCTCGAACATCCGGATCAGGCCCCACTGCGCCAGCAGGCCGGCCACGGCGCCGAACATCATGGCGGTGGCGATGTAACCCTGAGCCGCGAGCGGCGAGAGGCCGACCTTGTCCATGATCAGGAAGGCCAGGGTTTGAGTCTGGGCGGTCTGACAGGTGGCGACGATAAAGCCGTAGACCAGGAACGGCCGAATCCGCGGGTCGCGCCACAACGGACGCTCCCGAGCCGCGCCGCCCACCACCGGCCGCCGGGGCCGCTGCGCTTCCGGCGGCAGCTTCCGGTCGGGCAGATAACGCCAGACCGTGAACAACATGACGAGCGCGATCAGCGCGAAGCCGAACAGCGGCCCGGCCTGGCCCACCACCGGCAAAGCGAACAGGGGCGCCAGGAACGGCCCGATCACCGTGCCGAGGCCAAACGCGCCGGCCAGGCTGGCCATCGCCTGGGTGCGGCCCTCCAGCGGGGTGCGCTCGGCCACATAGGCCTGGGTCGCCGGATTGCTGGCGGCGCCGAAGAGGCCGAACAGCGCCCGCGCCAGCAGGAGGAGGATGAAGATGATCAGCGGCGTCGCCAGATGACGCAGGCCGGCGCTCACCACCACCCCGCAGAGCAGCATCGAGGTCATGAAGCCGGCCAGGCCCACGAGCATCAAGGGCTTGCGCCCGTAGCGGTCCGAGGCCCTGGCCCAGCTCGGCGACGAGAACGCCCACAACAACGCCGACAGCGAGAAGATGGCCGAGACCATGGGGTCGGGTATGCCGATCGAGCGCCCGATGGAAGGCAGCACGGTGATCAGCCCGGTGTTGCCCATCGCCGTCGCGGCCGAGACCGCGAAAATGATCGCGAAGGAACGTTTCGGCAGGGTGCTGGCGGGGGGGCTGGCCATGCCTCTGCCTTAAGCGGCTTGACCGCCTGCGGCAATTCCGCGGCCACCGCCGACGGGGCCCATCCACGCGACATTAAGCATTAACCGCCATGGTCGCCGCCGACGTCGCGGGGAATCCATGTTCCAGATCATTGGTCTTGTGCTGCTGTTTGGCCTGGTGTTCGGCAGCTACATCATGTCGGGCGGCAACATGGGTGTGATCCTGCACGCCGCGCCGCACGAGATGATGGCGATCGGCGGGGCGGGCCTGGCCAGCTTCCTGGTCGCCAACTCCATGGCCACGATCAAGGGCGTCGGCGGCGGGTTCGGCAAGGTGTTCTCCGGCCCCAAGTGGAAGGCGACGGACTACCGCGACCTGCTGGCCCTGCTGTTCCTGCTGACCAAGACGATGAAGTCCAAAGGGGTGATCGCCCTCGAGAGCCACATCGAGAACCCCAAGGAATCCACGATCTTCAACCGCTTCCCGAAGATCATGAAGGACCACTTCGCCATCGACTTCATCTGCGACACGCTGCGGATGATGACCATGAACCTGGAGGATCC
>DASVNS010000328.1:0-2604 GCA_036383735.1 Phenylobacterium sp.
CGGCTCGGCGATGGCGCCGGTGGGCGTATCGTACCCGGCGGAGCGCGGGGCCGCCGCGACCGGGGCCGGCTTTGCGCTGCGCTCCTGCGCCAGGCTCAGGCGGAGGCGGCGCGCGAAGTCGACGCTGTAGGTCTGCGGCACGGTGATCGGAGCCGAGCGGTTCTCGAAGGTGAAGGTCAGGCTCGCCAGGGCGTAGTGGTCGGCGTCCGCCGCGATCGGGCGGATGGCGAACGCCTTGGCCAGGTCGGCGTCGATGGCGAGGGCCGGCAGGGTCGGCTCCGCGTCGGCCGGGGCCACGGGGCCTTGCAGGGCCTGGGTTTGCGTCACTTGGTCATATGGCGCGCCGTCCGAGGCCGGAATAATCACCGACGTCTTCGCCGCGCCCCCCAGCGCGACCGGCCAATAGTACTGGGCGTAGAGCGCGCGCGAGAGCGCCTCGCCGCTGAGCGGTTGGCCCTGAGCGTCGGTCGCCCCCGTCAGGCCGCATTGGTCCGGGCGGCGCGCGCAGAAGTCGAGATAGCCGGCGGGCGGGGTCGCGGCCTTGCCCAGGGCCATCCGGGGCGCGGTCTGCGCCTGCGCCGGCGCCGCGACGATCAAGCTGGCCAGCGCCTGCGCCACAAGGCCGGCCGCCACCGCCCCGCTAAACAGTTCCTTGCTCATGTATCGCCCCTTCTATGGGGCGAATTTAGCGCTGGTCTCCAAACTCTCAGGTAACAGACGCGGTGAATCGCGGTTAGTCTTCAATACATAAAGGATAACCTGCGTAGTGAACGTGGGTTAATAGGAATAAAAGAAAAATTTACCACAGAAATATACTTTATAAACCTAGGTAAACGGACGTAAACGGGCGATAACGGCGATTAACCGACGAATTTAAGCCTGAGATAAGGGTGTCTGACGGGCCGTTACCCGGCGCGCCGGAGCATCTTGAGCCGGGCGGTGCGGCGCGGGCGCGCGACTGCGCCCCGGACCGGCGTGCAGCACGGCGGAAGGCCTGTTATGGGGAGGGGGCCTCGGAGATGGAGCGGCGCCGGCCGCGTTCGGCCAGGCCAGAGACGGAAGGATTTCGAGCGTTTGCTCTCTCGCCTGCTGCAAGCCTTCAAGCGGCGTCCGGACGCGCCGCGCGCCTCGACCGACGGACGGACGATCTACGCCGTCGGCGACATCCACGGCCGGCTCGACATTCTCGATCCCCTGCTGGCCCAGATCCGCGCCGACGTGGCGGCCGAACCGCCGAAGGACAAGCCGGTCCTGGTCTTCGTGGGCGACTATGTCGACCGCGGCGCAGCATCCCGCGGGGTGGTCGACCGGGTGATCGAGCTGCAGGCCGGCGACGAATTCGAGGTCCGAGCCCTGAAGGGCAACCACGAAGAGGCGATCCTGGCCTTCCTGGACGATCCGAATTTCGGGCCCACCTGGTCGGAGCATGGCGGCGCCCAGACCCTGACCTCCTACGGCGTGACGGCGCCCATGCTGCGGATGGCGGCCGAAGACTGGGCCAAGGCGCGCGACGACCTGGCCGAGGTCCTACCCAAGGCGCACTATGATTTTCTGCGACGGCTGGAGCTGGTCGCGGTCTACGGCGATTATCTCTTCGTCCATGCCGGCCTGCGCCCCGGCGTGCCGATCGAGGACCAGGAGGAGCACGACCTGCTGTGGATCCGGCAGGATTTCCTCGCCACCCAGCGGCCGTTCGAGAAGGTCGTGGTGCACGGTCACACGCCGGAAGAGGAAGCCTTCCTCGGCCAGGTGCGCATCGGCATCGACACGGGCGCCTATGCGACAGGGCTTTTGACGGCGGTCCGCCTGCGCGACGCCGACCGGCGGCTGATCCAGGCGCGGGCCCGGCGGCCGGGCTGAACCCCTAGGAGCTGTGGACACTTATCGCAGCCATAGGACGATGGCGGCGAGGGTGACGACGGCGCGGTAGTTCCTGGCGGTCTTCTCGTAGCGAGTGGCGACGCGTCGGAACTGTTTGAGCCTGGAGAAGCAGCATTCGACGAGGTGTCGCTGGGCGTAGAGATGCTCGTCCAGCCGATGCTTCTTGGCCCTGGAGGGGTTGTTGGGGATCACCGCCACGGCGCCTTTGTCGGCGATGGCGCGTCGCAGATGGTCGGCGTCGTAGGCGGTATCGGCCAAGACCGCCTGGGCGGGCAAGCCTTCGATCAGAAGGCCGGCTTGGGGTGCGTCTCCGCGCTGGCCGGCGGTCAGGATGAACCGCACGGGGCAGCCTAAACCTCTGACCGCCATGTGGATCTTGGTGCTCAGGCCGCCGCGGGAGCGGCCAATGGCCTGATCTTCAGACCCCCCTTTTTGGCCGCGCCAGCGGCATGCTGGTGGGCTCGGATGATGGTGGAGTCGACGATCAGGTATTCGAAGTCCTGATCATCCGATAGAGCCTCGAACATACGCCACCAGACGCCCTTGGCGCTCCATCGGCTGAACCGCCGGAAGACACTGTTCCAGTCGCCGAACACCTCGGGCAGGTCGCGCCAGGGCGAGCCTGTCCTCACCAGCCAGAGCACCCCTTCGACAAACATACGGTTGTCTCGGCCCGTCGAACCCTTCTGATCCGGCCGGCCAATAATCAGCGGGGCGATCCGC
>DASVNS010000329.1:0-2213 GCA_036383735.1 Phenylobacterium sp.
CCGGGCCATGGAGCTGGCCGACCGCGACCGCATCTGGCAGGCGCCGCAGCACCCCTATACCAAGGCCCTGCTGTCGGCCGCGCCGATCCCGGACCCCGCCGTCGAACGCACCCGCCAACGCCTGAAGCTGACCGGCGAGCCCCCCAGTCCGATGGACCCGCGCGCCGCCTTTCGCTTCCTGCCGTCCCGGTTGCCGGTGGACGGCGGCGCGCCAGTCCTGCCGCCGGAGCTGAAGGAAGTGGCGCCCGGACACCTGGTGGCGGAGTTCGACGCGTAGTCCCGCCGGCAGGATATCGCCGCCGTCAGAGCCCCAGTTCGGTCAGCCCGGGATGATTGTCGGGGCGACGCCCGGCCGGCCAGTGGAACAGCCGCGCCTCGGGTGTGATCGGCAGGTCGTTGATGCTGGCGATGCGCCGGCGCATCAGGCCCTGGTCGTCGAACTCCCAATTCTCATTGCCGTACGAACGGAACCACTGCCCTGTCTCATCGCGCCACTCATAGGCGAAGCGCACGGCGATGCGGTTGTCGGCGGTGGCCCAGACTTCCTTGATCAGCCGGTAGTCCAGCTCGCGCGCCCACTTCCGCGTCAGGAAGCTGACGATGTCCGCGCGCCCGGTCACGAACTCCGAGCGGTTCCGCCAAACGCTGTCCGGGGTATAGGCCATGGCGACGCGGGCGGGATCGCGGCTGTTCCAGGCGTCCTCGGCCAGGCGCGCCTTCTCGGCGGCGGTTTCGGAGGTGAAAGGCGGAAGGGGCGGGCGCATGCGCAGGTTCCTGATTGCCGGTCGATCGACATTGGATCGATCAATAAGTTCACGACGCGACCGTAGCCACGAGGATACGCGGGTGTCGCCGCCGTGCGAAGCGTTGCCCCATGGCGCCGCCGTCGTTAGGTTGCGCGGCTTTTTGGAACCTCGGCCGTGACCATGACCCTCGCTTTCGACGATATCCTTGCCGCGCAAGAGCGGTTGAAGGGTCATATCGAGCGTACCCCGTGCCGCTTCTCGAGAACCCTGTCCGAGATCACCGGCGCCCAGGTCTGGGTGAAGTTCGAGAACCTGCAGTTCACGGCCGCCTACAAGGAGCGGGGCGCCCTCAACAAGCTGCTGCAGCTGGGCGACAACGTGCGCAAGCGCGGGGTCATCGCGGCCTCGGCCGGCAACCATAGCCAGGGGCTGGCCTATCACGCCGCCCGGCTGGGCATCCCCGTGACCATCGTGATGCCCCGCGCGACGCCGTTCATGAAGGTCCAGCAGACCCGGGCGCACGGCGCCGAGGTGGTGATCGACGGCGACGGCTACGACGAGGCCTCGACCACGGCCCGTAAGCTTTGCGACGAGCGGGAGCTGACCTTCGTCCACCCCTTCAACGACGTCGACGTCATGGCCGGCCAGGGTACGGTGGCGCTGGAGATGCTGGAGGATGTGCCGGACCTCGAGATCCTGCCGATCCCGATCGGCGGCGGCGGGCTGATCGCCGGCATGGCCACCGCGGCCAAGCATGTGAAGCCGGATATCCGCATCATCGGCCTGGAGCCGGCGATGTTCCCCTCGTTCACCGCCAAGATGCGCGGCGTCCAGATGGCCCAGAGCAGCGGCGGGGCGACCATCGCCGAAGGCATCGCGGTCAAGGCGGTGGGCGACCTGTCCTATGCCGTCGCCCGGCCGTTGATCGATGAGGTGCTGCTGGTCGAGGAGCCGTTCTTCGAGCGCGGGATCGCCCTCTACTGCAACGTCGAGAAGACCGTGGTGGAAGGCGCCGGCGCCGCGTCCCTGGCCGCGCTGCTGGCCTACCCCGAGCGGTTCCGGGGGAAGAAATGCGGCCTGGTGATCACCGGCGGCAACATCGACACGCGCCTGCTGGCGTCGGTGCTGACGCGGGAGCTGGTGCGCGAAAGCCGTCTCGTCTCGCTGCGCATCGTCGGCGACGACCGCCCGGGCCTGCTGGCCAACGTCTCGGCGATCATCGGCCAGATGGGCGCCAACATCATCGAGGTGGCGCACAACCGCCTGGCGCTCGACGTGCCCGCCAAGGGGGCCGAGTTCGAGGTGATGATCGAGACCCGCGACGCTCAGCACACCCAGGAGGTGATAGACGCGCTGCGGGAACGCGGCTACCCGCCGCGCGTCGTCTGAGGACCCCCTGCATGAAGCGTATCGTGATCGTCCTGGTCGCCGCCCTGGCGCTGGCCGCCTGCCAGCCCAAGGCGGGGG
>DASVNS010000330.1:0-1664 GCA_036383735.1 Phenylobacterium sp.
GCCCGACGTCGTGGGATCGAGGTTGCCGGTGGGTTCGTCGGCCAGCAACAGGCGAGGCGAGTTGGCCAGCGCGCGCGCGATCGCCACCCGCTGCTGCTCGCCGCCGGACAGCTGCGCGGGCTGATGGTGCGTGCGGTTCCCCAGGCCCAGTTGCGACAGCAGGGCCTTCGCCCGCTCTCCAGCCGCCTTGCGCTCGACGCCGGCGATCATCATCGGCAGCGCCACATTGTCCTGCGCCGAGAACTCGGGGAGCAGGTGGTGGAACTGGTAGACGAAGCCGATGGTCGCCAGCCGCACCCGGGTGCGCTCGCGCTCGCCCAGGTTCGAGCAGTCGGTCCCTTCGATCGAGATCCGCCCGCCGTCCGGATGCTCCAGCAGCCCCGCCGCGTGCAGCAGGCTGGATTTTCCGGAGCCCGACGGCCCGATCAGCCCGACGATCTCGCCCGGTCGCACGTCCAGGTCGACCCCGCGCAGCACCGGCAGCGCGCCCGCGACGGTGACATAGGTCCGCTCCAGCCCGCGGATAGACAGCACCGGCTCACTCATAGCGCAGCGCCTCGACCGGATCGAGACGCGACGCCCGCCACGACGGCGGCAGGGTGGCCAGGAAGCTCATGCCCAGCGACCAGGAGACGATCAGCGCCACCTCGGCCCAGTCCACCTTCGCGGGGATCCGCGACAGGTAATAGACGTCCGAGGCGAATACCGCCTGGCCGGTGACATACTCCACGATCGCCTGGATCTCGCCGATGTAGGTGCAGAACAGCGCTCCGATCACCAGCCCCGCCGCGGTGCCCGCCGCCCCGATGCCGGCCCCCGCCATGAAGAAGATCCGCAGGATGGCGCCCTGTCCCGCCCCCATGGTCCGCAGGATCGCGATGTCGCGGCCCTTGTTCTTCACCAGCATGACCAGGCCGGAGATGATGTTCATGGCCGCGATGGCCACCAGCAGCATCAGGATCAGCCGCATCACGTTGCGCTCGACCTTCAGCGCGCCCCAGAACGAACTGTCGCGCTGGGTCCAGTCGTTGACGATGGCGCCGGGTCCCGCGGCCTTGTTGATCGCCGCCTTCATCTTCTCCGCGCGGTCCGGATCGGCCACCCGCACCTCGATCGCGTCGGCCGTATCCTCGCGTCCGAAGAACAGCTGGGCCTGGCTCAGCGGCATGTAGATGTAGGCTTGGTCGTACTGGCTCATGCCGACGCTGAAGGTCGCCCCGACCGTATAGGGCTTCTGCAAGGGCGTGCCGCCGAAGGCCGTGGCGCCGCCGGCGGGGGATATCAGGGTGATCGCGTCGCCTGGCCGCACGCCCAGTTGCTGGGCCAGCCGCTCGCCCACCACCACCACGTCGCCGCCGAACTCGCCGTCGCCGAAACCCTTCAGCGATCCCTGCTTGATGTTACCGGCGACCAGCGGCGTCTCGCGCAGGTCCTTGGGTCCGATGCCACGCACCAGGGCGCCGGTGATCTGGCTGGGGCCGATGGCGATGGCCTGGGCTTCGATGATCGGCGCCGCCTGGGTTACGCCCGGCACCTTCAGGATCGCCGTGGCCGCCCGGTCGCGCTCGGCGCCGTCCAGAACGCCGCCGGTGACGAACACATGGCCCTGGAATCCCAGGATCCGGCCCAGCAGTTCGCTGCGGAAGCCGTTCATGACCGACATC
>DASVNS010000331.1:0-2873 GCA_036383735.1 Phenylobacterium sp.
CCGCTGGACGCGGGTCCCCGCGACCAGTTTGCCGAAGCAGGCCTGGACGACACGGCGCGGGCGTCCTTGACCGCCGCCGCCGAACACGCGACCGCTGCGCGCGAATGCGCCGGATCTTCGCCTTCCTCTCCAACCTCGACGCCCAGGCCTGGCGGACGCTGCTCGTCTCGTTCGTACTGTTCGGCGGGGTGGGCGTGGTGTTCTTCTTCGGGGCCCAGCTGCTGGGCTTCGACGGGGAGCGGACGCTGGAGGGCTGGCTGGGGGCGGCGCGGGGGCCGTGGTCGCTGCCGGTCGCGGTGGCGGCGTTCGCGGCGTTGGCGTTCGTCGGCACGCCGCAGATCGTGCTGATCGCCGCGGCGGTGGTGGCGTTCGGCCCGCAGACCGGCGCGCTTTATAGCTGGATCGGCACCATGGTCTCGGCGGTGGTCGGGTTCTATCTCGGGCGCGCGGCGGGCGCGCGGACGCTGGACCGGTTCTCCGGCGGGGGCGTGCAGCGGTTCATGCGGCTGGTGGGCGAGAACGGCTTCCTGGCCAGCCTGATCGTGCGGCTGGTGCCCTCGGCGCCGTTCATCGTTGTGAACATGGCGGCCGGCGTGACGCCGATGCGCGCCCTGAACTTCGTCGCCGGCACCGGCCTGGGGATCATCCCCAAGATCGGACTGACCGCCTATGCCGGCGCCTCCATCGTCCAGCTGATGAAGGGCGAGATCGAAGGCCATTGGCTGGAACTCGCCGCTGTCGCCGCCATATGGTTGGCCATCGGCTGGTTTGCGCGCGGCTGGTTGCGTCGGCGCGGAGGGGGAGAAGGATGATCAGGCTGTTCTATTCGCCGGGCTCGTGCTCGCTCGCCTCGCACATCGCGTTGGAGGAGGCCGGGGTGGCGTACGAGGCCGTCCGGACCAACCTGGCGACCGGCGACCAGCGCGAGCCGGAGTACCTCGCGATCAACCCCAAGGGCCGCGTGCCGGCGCTCGTCACCGAGCAGGGCGGGCTGACCGAGACCGTGGCGATCCTCGCCTGGATCGCCCAGGCGTTCCCGCAGGCCGGGCTGGCGCCCGCCGACCCCTGGGCGTTCGCCCAGGCCCAGGCGTTCAACAGCTACCTGGCCTCCACCGTCCATGTGGCCCACGCCCATCGCTATCGTGGCTCCCGCTGGGCCGACCAGGAGAGCTCGTTCGAGGACATGCGCCGCAAGGTCCCGCAGAGCATGGCCGACGGCTTCCAGCTGATCGAGGCCGAGCTCTTCACGGGCCCGTGGGTGATGGGCGAACAGTACACGGTCTGCGACGGCTACCTCTTCACCGTCGCCGACTGGCTGGAGGGCGACGGCGTCGACCCGGCGCGTTTCCCGAAGGTGCTGGAGCATCGCGAGCGGGTGCGCGCCCGGCCGGCGGTCAGGAAGGTTCTTGCCGAAGTGGCGGCGTAGGGCCGCGCCTGGCGCAAGATGGTTGCGCGCTCGCGCCCGTTTCGGTACAGACCTCGCTATGCGCACGCGGCTCGACAGCCTGCTTCTTCTCTCGCTGGGGCTTAGCCGCCCCTGGGCGCCTCTCTAGGCACGCGCATCTTCGCGGCCGGGCGACCAGGGGTTTGCAGACCTCCGCCCCTCGAGACAAACCACCGCGAAGAGACCTGAAATGACTGCTCCCGTAACTGACTCGGCCGTAACCGACTCCGCCGCGATCGACCGTGACCGCGTCATCGTTTTCGACACCACCATGCGCGACGGCGAGCAATCGCCCGGCGCTTCGATGTCGCACGACGAGAAGATCGAGCTCGCCAAGATCCTGGAGGATATGCGCGTCGACGTGATCGAGGCCGGCTTCCCCATCGCCTCCAACGGCGACTTCGAGGCCGTGCGGGCGATCTCCGAGGTGGTGACCGAAAGCGTCATCTGCGGCCTGGCCCGCGCCGGCGTGGCCGATATCGAGCGCTGCGCCGAGGCCATCAAGCCGGCCAGGCGCGGCCGTATCCACACCTTCATCTCCACCAGCCCGGTCCACATGAAGTGGAAGCTGCAGATGGAGCCCGAACAGGTGCTGGAGATGGTCAGCCGTTCGGTGAGCCACGCTCGCAACCTGTGTGGCGACGTGGAGTGGTCGGCCGAGGACGCCACCCGCACCGAGCGCGACTTCCTGCTGCGCTGCGTGGAGGCGGCCATCAAGGCCGGCGCCACCACGATCAACCTGCCCGATACGGTGGGCTATACCTATCCGAGCGAGTACGCCGACCTGTTCCGCGACGTGATCCAGAACGTGCCCGGCGCGGACAAGGTGATCTTCTCCACCCATTGCCACAACGACCTGGGGCTGGCGGTCGCCAACTCCATCGCCGGCGTCCAGGGCGGCGCGCGCCAGATCGAGTGCGCGGTCAACGGCATCGGCGAGCGGGCGGGCAATGCGGCGCTGGAAGAGATTGTCATGGCCCTGAAGGTGCGCGGCGATCGGTTGCCCTATGTCACCGGGGTACAGAGCCAGCACATCACCCGCGCGTCCCGCTACGTCTCTGCGATCACCGGGTTCCCGGTGCAGTTCAACAAGGCGATCGTCGGCAAGAACGCCTTCGCCCACGAGAGCGGCATCCACCAGGACGGGATGCTGAAGAACGCCGAGACCTACGAGATCATGAAGCCCGAGGACGTGGGCCAGATCGAATCCAACCTGGTCATGGGCAAGCACTCCGGCCGCCACGCCTTCCGTGAGAAGCTGAAGGACCTGGGCTACGAGCTGGGGCAGAACGCGCTGAACGAGGCGTTCCAGCGCTTCAAGGACCTGGCCGACAAGAAGAAGCACGTCTTCGACGACGACATCATCGCCCTCGTCGACGACGCTCTGGCCTCGGCCGCCGACCGCATCCAGGTCAAGCACCTGCGGGTG
>DASVNS010000332.1:0-19214 GCA_036383735.1 Phenylobacterium sp.
ACGGCCTCCACCGCCAACAGGCGGGCGCCTTCCGCGAGATCGGCCTCCAGCCGCCGGCTGAGCGCGCCGCCGTCGAACAGGATGGTCTCCTGCGGGACCCAATCCAGTCGCGCGCCCGCTCCGAGGATCAGGGCCACGCGCTGCTGGGCTTCGCCGTCGCGGGCGCGGTAGATCTTCTCGCAGGCTTGAGTGGACAGGGTCAGCCGCGCGCCATCGCCCACGGTGGCCAGCCAGTCCATGTGGTCGCCGCCAGTCAGTCCGCCCGACGAGTTGATCAGCACCGCCTCCAGGCCCTCGGCGCGCGCGTCGCGGGGCAGGCGGATCTTGGCGCAGCCTTCCTGGTACAGCCGGGCCAGCCGAGTTCGCCCGTCGTCGGCGTCCACCGCGATGCGCCCAGCGCCCCAGGCGCGTTGAAGCTTCGGTCGCTGCGGCAGTAAGACGGGCCCCTGGATCACCGCTCCACCGTGGAGAGGTGGCGGTTGGTGTCCAGACAACGCTGGGGCGAGTCGCCCGCTCATTGCCAGGCGCCCGTTTTTTGGGCGCCCGCGGGCGCCGGGGTCTTCAGCATTTCTTGCCAACTCAAAAGCCTAGGATCATGCTCGTCTCTCAAAGGCCCTGAGCCGGCGACCCCGGCGACAGGGCCTTTCCGATTCTGGAGGTTCGAGCTTCATGTCCGCCAACAGGACCTCGCATATCCGTCTCACCTCGCATCCCGGAACGGGTGCGGTCAGCCGGTTTCCGATCGTCTGGGACGCCAGCACCGCACGCCAGCGTGGCCCGGTCATCGCCACCGCCAATGCCGGGACCGACCGCAACGCCATCGGCGCGCATGGCGGCGCCTACTCCATCTATCGCGCGCTCGCCGTGGCCTCCGGCGCCATGGACCCGATGGTCCGGCCGGAGTTGGTGAACACCCATCCCGTCGTGCCGGTCGGCCCGCATCCGCAATGGAGCGAGCCGGGCAAGATCGTCTCGCTCGATCCCTGGGGCGCGCGCATCGCAGAGGATTTCGCGCCCGAGATCGCCGAGGGCGTGGACATCCGCCCGACCATCGCGGTCACCAAGGCTCGCCTGACCCTGCCGGAGATTGCCGAAGCCATGCGGGCTGGGCGCCTGAAGGCCGACGGCCGGGTGCTGCATGAGACCGGCGACATCGCCGTGACCAAGGCCGCCATCGACCCCGTGTGGCATCTTCCCGGGGTGGCGGCCCGCTTCGCCGTCGACGAACAGACCCTGCGCCGCACGCTCTTCGAACAGACCGGCGGCATGTATCCGGAACTGGTGACCCGGCCGGATATCCAGGTCTTCCTGCCGCCGATCGGCGGGATCACGCTCTACATCTTCGGCGACCCGACCAAGCTGGGCGACCTGCGCGTCCCGCTGACCTGCCGCGTCCACGACGAATGCAACGGCTCGGACGTATTCGGCTCCGACATCTGCACCTGCCGCCCCTATCTCACCCATGGCATCGAGGAGGCGACGCGGCAGGCGCAAACCGGCGGGACAGGCCTGATCGCCTACAACCGCAAGGAAGGACGGGCGCTGGGCGAGGTGACCAAGTTCCTGGTCTACAACGCCCGCAAGCGTCAGCCGGGCGGCGACCAGGCGGCCACCTATTTCGAGCGCACCGAATGCGTGGCGGGCGTCCAGGATGCCCGTTTCCAACAGCTGATGCCGGACATCGTCCACTGGCTCGGCATCCGCCGGATCGACCGCTTCGTCTCGATGTCGAACATGAAGTACGACGCCCTGGTGAGCGGCGGCATCGAGATCGGCGAACGCGTGCCCATACCCGACGAGTTGGTCCCGCTGGACGCCAGCGTGGAGATGGAAGCCAAGAAGGCGGCCGGCTACTTCACGCCGGAGGGCGCCCCCTCGGAAGAAGACCTCAAGAACGTCGTCGGCCGCGACCTGAAGGAATTCTAGGCGTGGACGATGTCGAGGCCGCCCGCGGGCTTCTGTCCGCCGCGGCAGTGCGACGCCGTGCGAACGAGATGCTGGCGATCGCCGAGACGGGCGGCTTGGCGGAATGGCGCCTGGACCTGTCGCGATTGGACGCCGCGGCCGATCTCACCGCCGAGACGGTGCGGCTGAACTATCCGGACCTGAAGGTCCCGTTCCACGCCCGCTGGCGGCACTTCGTCGTGAGCGGCCGCGACCTCTGGGCCGACCGGGAAAAGCCGTCCGATCCGGCCGAGCTTGGACGCGCGGCCTTCGACCTGGTGATCCCCTCGGTCCTGCTGGACGCTGGGGCCGGCGCGGCTTGGCGCTTTCGCGACCCGGCGACGGGGGCGGTGCTGGGCCGGTCCGAGGGCCTGGGCGTCGCTTCGCTGCGGTTCTTCGAGTCGGGAGCCATGTCCGCCGATCCGTCCGATCCGCTGCGCGCCGACGCCCTGGACAGGGTCGATGCGGGCATGATCGGCGCGGCGTTCCAGGTTGGCCCGGACAACCCGTTGGTGGGGCTCGAAGGCCGCGCGGCGCTGCTGCGGCGCCTGGGCGAGGCGGTCGGCCGGCCCGGCGCGCTGTTCGACATCATGGCCAGGCATGTCGAGAACGGCCGGCTGCCGGCCCCGGTGATCCTGGAGGTGCTGCTGCAGGCGCTCGGACCGATCTGGCCCAGCCGGCTGAACCTCGGCGGCGTGCCGTTGGGCGACTGCTGGCGCCATCCCGCCGTCGATGGCTTCGTGCCGCTGCACAAGCTCAGCCAGTGGATGAGCTATTCGCTGATCGAGCCGCTGGAAGCCGCCGGGATCGAGGTCGTGGATATCGATGGCCTCACCGGCTTGGCCGAATACCGTAACGGCGGCCTCTTCGTGGACACCGGCGTGCTGGTCCTGAAGGATCCGGGCGACGCCGGCCGGCCCCATCCGGTGGAGGGGCCGCTGGTGGTGGGCTGGCGCTCGCTTACCGTCGCCTTGCTGGACCGGCTGGCGCCGCTGGTCCGGGAACGGCTGGGCGTCTCGGCCGAGGCCTTCCCGCTGGCCAGGGTGCTGGAGGGCGGCTCCTGGGCCGCCGGCCGGCGCATCGCGAAGGCGAAACGGGCGGACGCCGGACCGCCCATCGCGGTCATCTCCGACGGCACGGTATTTTAGGGGACAGGACTATGCAGGGCGTCACCGTCGTCGACCATCCGCTGGTGCAGCACAAGCTGACGCTCATGCGGAAGAAGGAGACCTCGACCAAGAGCTTCCGCCAGCTGCTGAAGGAGATCGGCGCGCTGCTCTGCTATGAGGTCACCCGTGACCTGCCGATGGAAGAGGTCGAGATCGAAACGCCGCTGGCGTCGATGCTGGCGCCGCAACTGGCCGGCAAGAAGCTGGTTTTCGCGCCGATCCTGCGCTCGGGCATGGGCATGCTGGACGGGATGCTGGAACTGGTGCCCGCCGCCCGGGTGGCCCACATCGGGCTCTATCGCGATCCCCAGACCCTGGCGTGCGTGGAATACTACTTCAAGGCGCCCGCCGACATCGCCGAGCGCGCCGTGGTGGTGATCGATCCGATGCTGGCCACCGGCAACACGGCCATCGCCGCGGTGGACCGGCTGCTGGAGGCGGGGGCGAAGTCGATCCGCATGGCCTGCCTGCTGGCCTCGCCGGAGGGGGTCTCCAAGTTCCAGGGCCATCATCCGGAGGTCCGGGTCTGGACGGCCGCGCTCGACGAGCGGCTGAACGATCACGGCTATATCCTGCCGGGCCTGGGCGACGCCGGCGACCGGATGTACGGGACCCGCTAGCTGTAGGGTGCGGGGCAGGCCTCTGGCGCCATCTATAGATGCGGGGCCGAGCCTTGCCAGGAATTGGGGCGCCTGGGGTCGAACGTGCTTCGATACTGGGCGGATGACGGCAATAGTTGTCGTGCCGGCGGATCTCATTGTCCGGGCATGAACCCGGGCGACACAATGGGCTTGCCCTCTCGGGGCGTTCTCCTTCCTCGAACTCCGGGCCGCGCGGCTCGCGCGGCCCGCTTTTCGCAGGCGGGGGCGAACGCTAGATCAGGGCCTCGATCTCTTCCGGCCGCAGGCCCGCCGCCTCCAGCACCTCGCGAGTGTGTTCGCCGAGCTTCGGCGCCGCGCGGCCCACCGCCGGGGCGCCTTCGGGAAAGCGAGCGGGCGCGGCGACCCCCCGGAATTTCCCGCCCCAGCCGTCTTCGACCGTGATGAAACAGCCCGCGGTCTCGGCCATTTCCGAGTTGGCCAGTTCCTCCAGCGTGCCCATCGGGGCCCAGGCCACATCCCCTGAGGTCAGCCGCTCGCCCGCCTCGGCCAAGGTCATCTTGCCGAACGCTTCGTCGCACATGGCGCGGACCTCGCGGGTGGTTTCGAGGTCGACGATCGGCTGGTCGAAGCGCGGGTCGGCAAGCACCTCCGGCCGGTCGATGGCGATCATCATGTTGGTGAAACAGTCCACGGTCCGGGGCAGCACGCACATCCAGCGTTCGTCGGCAGTGCGGAAGAATCCCGAGATGCCGACCGGCCGCTCGTCCCGCGGCTGGGCGGTGACGACCTGGCCGTAACGCAGCTGCATGCCCAGGTCCCAGCCGATCGCATAGGCGCTGGCGCGGATCAGGCTGGTTTCCACCAGGCGCCCCGTCCCGGTGGCGTGCCGCTCGTGCACCGCCGCCAGGATCGCCGATACGGTCGCCAGCGCGGTCACGTGGTCTCCAAAACCGGGTCGCGACGGGAAGGGCTCCTGGTCGGGCGGGATCGTCGCGTGCGCCACGCCGCTGCGGGTCCAGAAGGCGGTGATGTCGAACGCCGGCGCGTCGGCCTCCGGCCCAACCAGGCCATAGCCGGTGACGGCGGCATAGATCAGCGACGGGAAGTCGGTCTTCAGGCTGTCGTAGTCCAGGCCGGCCCGCTTCATCGATCCAGGGCGGACGTTGGTGATGAAGATGTCCGCCTGGGCCAGCAGCGCCTTCAGCGCACGCCGGCCCTCCGGGCGGGCGGTGTCGAGCACCACACCCTTCTTGCCGCGGTTCTCGTTGGTGAAGATCGGATTGCCCGGGCTGTCGGCGGTGTCGGGCTGGAAGATGCGGGTGGCGTCGCCGATCGGGCTCTCGACCTTGATCACCTCTGCGCCCCAGTCGGCCAGCACCGCGGCGGCGCTGGGCCCGGCGACCCAGGTGGCCATCTCCACGACCTTCAAGCCTTCAAGCAACATGTCCGATCCTCCGGCGCAGAGCTAAGCGCGCTGCGCCGATCGCCACAACCATCGGTATGGAGGTGGGATGGAGACAGGCGTGTGGGCCGAACTCTTAGGATGACACGGGGACGCCAGTCGATCCCGTCGCGTCGCGGATCGTCACCGCAAGGCGGGCCGACGCGCCGCGGGCCGCGCCGTTGCTAGCTTTCCTCGGCGACCACGCGGACCAGTTCGACGATCTTGCGTCGGATGGCCGGTTCCGTGATGCGCGGGAAGGTGGCCATCAGTTCGATGCCCTCGCTGGAAAGCATGAACTCCTGAGCGGCGTCACGCTGGGCGGCCAGCGCCTCCTGATCCCCCAGCCCGTCGTAGAAGTACACCACCGGCGTCTTCAGCGCCGCGGCGATCTCCCATAGCTTCGAAGCGCTCACGCGGTTGGCGCCGCGTTCGTACTTCTGCACCTGCTGGAAGGTGATCCCGAGGGATTCCGCCAGGCGCTCCTGGCTGACCCCCATCTCCTTGCGGCGCATGCGGATGCGCAGACCCACGTGGCGGTCGACCGGATGAGGGCCGTCGGCCGGTGCGGCCTCGGCGGAACCCGGTAGCGGCGTGCCCTTGATTTCCCGTTCCAAAGTTTTCGTCATCTTCCCCGCCCCTGGCGATGCGGAGACCGCCTCACCTCCGATGGAGCAGCTTCCGCGTCAGTACCTTCCCCGAGGTACGCTCTTAAGTTGAGGCGCCATGGCCCCGCTTGAAAACGACTGCCTACTCATTTTGGGGGTATGCTCCGTTCCTGTTTCGGTCAGGCCGCGCCCCGCAGCGCCAGAACTTCGCGCTCCCACTCGGCCAGGACGCCGAATTCCGCCAATGCAGCGTAGAAGCGATGCAGGTGCGACTGATTGTCCACGATGTAGCCGACGAACGGCGGACGCGCCAAAACCCGGGCCGGGGCCACGTATCCGTGCTCGTTTCGTTCACAGAGGTCGGCTTCGAGTAGGCGCCGAAGGTGGCGCCTCACGGTCTCATGCGGAATGCCCAGCCGTTCGGCGAGCATGGCGGCGCGCACCGGCCTACGGAGCGCGTCGGAGACGAAACCTTCCTCGGACCAGCCGACCTCCGGATCGCCGCCTTGGCTATCGTCCAGATGCTCGAGGTTCGCCTGGATCAGATCCATCAGCAGCAGCCCGCTCACGACGTCGCCCATGTGGATGGTCACCGGCTCTGCGAGACGCAGCAGGTAGTCGGACGACAGCCGGATCACGAGTCGGACGGGCGGATGATCGGGGTCGAAGCTTGGGGTCGTGGGGCGCGGCAGATCCTCCAGCAGGCCGATGCCGCGCAAGCGGAAGTAGAGATTGCGGACCAGGCTGTAGTTCGCCTCCGCGGCCATCCGGTAGAACGGCGAGTTGAGCGGAGCGGTCGGGACGATCACGCCGCGTGGGAGGTTCCGGACCACCCCGAGTTCCGCAAGAACGGCGATCCGCCGGCGCGCCGTTTCGAAGGGCAGGCGCAGGGAGTTGGCGATGGCGCTGATGCTGACCGGGCGGCGAAGGTCGTCCGGCGGCGGCGTGTCGAGCGTGGCGTAGGCGCGTTGCAGATCGGGGTCGCGGGCAATCGGCGCGACGTTCGCCTGGCTGATGGCCGCGATCAGCAGGCCGTCGATCACGTCGCGTCCGAACCCGCCCAGCTTCGCGAGATCGAGGGCGAACCCGTTGGCGAACCGGGCGGCCACTCGAAGGGTGCTGTTCGTGACCTCGCGCCTCACGCGTCTATGTCCCCAGCCATGTCGTGCGATACGAATAAACCACGTTCGTTAAAGCCTGACATCCATTCGCCGCCGGGGCTCGACGGCCGCTTCGGGATGAGGCGGGCGACCTCGGCGCTCAGCACTGTCGCCCGTCGCTCAGGCTCGCTACATCGATGCCCATGGCCGAAGCCTTCAACGCCCTGATCCTGCCCGCTGAAAAGGCGGCCCGATATGCCGCGGTGGCCGGGGAGATCGCCGCCGTGTTGGAAGGTGAGCCGAACCGGGTGGCGCGGATGGCGACAGTGGCGTCCATGCTGGCCAGCAGCTTCGAGCACTATTTCTGGACGGGGTTCTACGTCGTCGACGAGGCGAAGGGCGACGAACTGGTGGTTGGCCCCTACCAGGGGACGCTGGGCTGCCTGCGCGTCGCCTTCGGTCGTGGGGTCTGCGGCGCCGCCGCGGCCACGCGGGTCACCCAGGTCGTGCAGGACGTGCACGCGTTCCCGGACCACATCGCCTGCGACAGCCGATCGGCAAGCGAGATCGTGGCGCCGGTGTTCGACCCGGAGGGGCGGCTGATCGCGGTGCTGGACGTGGATTCCGAGAGGCCGGCGGCGTTCGACGAGGTGGACCGCGAATGGCTGGAGCGCATCCTGGCGCAGGTGTTCGGCTGACCGTTTCCATTCCGCAGGGGCGGAAAAGCAGGCTCGGTTGTCTTCCGCTGGGGCGCCCGCCTACAAAACCGATCGGCGCGCCGGAGCGGCGCAAACTGCAATGGGAGCAATGAGATGGCCGAGGCCTATATCGTCGCCGCGACCCGCACGGCCGGCGGCCGCAAGGGCGGTCGCGTCCGCGGCTGGCACCCCGCCGACCTGGGCGCCGTGGTGCTGAACGACCTGATCGACCGGACCGGCGTCGATCCGGCCGCCGTCGAGGACGTGGTCATGGGCTGCGTCATGCAGGTGGGCGAGCAATCGACCAACATCGGCCGCAATGCGGTCCTGGCCTCCAAGCTGCCGGAGAGCGTGCCGGCCACGTCGGTCGACCGCCAGTGCGGCTCGTCGCAGCAGGCGCTGCAGTTCGCGGCCCAGGCCATCATGAGCGGCACCATGGACATGGTGATCGCCTCGGGTGTCGAGAGCATGACCCGGGTGCCTATGGGCTTGTCCGTATCGCTTCCGGCCAAGGAAGGCTTCGGCATTCCGAAGAGCCCCCGGATGGAGGAACGCTACCCCAACATCCAGTTCAGCCAGTTCATGGGCGCCGAGATGGTCGCCGAGAAGTACGGCCTGACCAAGGACCAGTTGGACGAGTTCGGCTATCGCTCGCACCAACGCGCGATCGCGGCCACGCAGGGCGGCGCCTTCAAGGACGAGATCGTCGCCATCGACGGCCTGGACGCCGAGGGCAATTCCGTGCGCCACGATAGCGACGAGGGCATCCGCTACGACGTCAGCCTGGATGGCATGCGTGGCGTGAAGCTGCTGCGCGAGGGCGGTCGGATCACCGCGGCGACCTCCAGCCAGATCTGCGACGGCGCCTCGGGCGTGATGATCGTCTCGGAACGGGCGCTGAAAGAGCACAACCTGACGCCGCTGGCCCGCATCCACCACCTGTCGCTGCTGGGCCATGACCCGGTGATCATGCTGGAAGCGCCGATCCCGGCGACGGATCGGGCGCTGAAGAAGGCGGGGATGTCGATCGACGACATCGACCTCTTCGAGGTCAACGAGGCCTTTGCCTCCGTGCCGGTGGCCTACATCCAGAAGCTGGGCGCCGATCCCGAGCGGGTCAACGTCAACGGCGGCGCCATCGCCCTGGGGCACCCGCTGGGCGCCTCGGGCACGAAGCTGATGACCACGCTGCTGCATGCGCTGAAGGCCCGCGGCAAGAAGTATGGTCTGCAGACCATGTGCGAAGGCGGCGGCATGGCCAATGTGACCATCGTCGAGCGGCTTTAGCCGCTCATTTGTCGGATCGTCGTCCCCGGGCTTGACCCGGGGATCCAGGGACGCAGGTTCGGCGGACGTGCGTCGAAACCACGGCGCCGATGGATGGCGGGGTCAGGCCGGGCCACTACGAGCATGAGGGGCTGATGGCAGCACGCATCATCGCGATCACGGGCGCCTTCGGGGTGCTGGGCCAGGCCGTCGCGAAGGCCGCGGCGGCGGCAGGCGCACGGCTGGCGCTGATCGACTTCGCCAAGGAAGCGCCAGCGGGGACGCCCGCCGGGCCGGATGTGCTGGTGCTGGCGGGGCGGGACCTCACCCATGCGGAGCACGCGAGCGCGACGATGGATGCGGTCGCCGAGCGGTTCGGCGGGCTGGACGTGCTGCTGAACGTGGCGGGAGGCTTCATTTGGGAGACCCTGCAGGACGGCTCTCCCGACAGTTGGCCGGCCATGCACCGGCTGAACCTGGTGACGGCGGCCAACGCCAGCCGCGCGGCGATCCCGCACCTGAAGCGCAGCGCGGCGGGGCGGATCGTCAATGTGGGTTCGTCGGCCGCCCTGAAGGCGGGCATGGGGATGGGTCCCTATGCCGCGGCCAAAGCCGGGGTGCACAGCCTGACCCAGGCGCTGAGCGAAGAGCTGAAGGGCGACGACATCACGGTCAACGCGGTGCTGCCATCGATCCTGGATACGCCCGCCAACCGCGCCGACATGCCGGGCGCCGATCCCTCCGCCTGGGTGGCGCCCGCCGACTTGGCCGCGGTGATGCTGTTCCTGGCGAGCGAGGCCGCCCGCGCGGTCACCGGGGCGCTGGTTCCGGTGACGGGGCGGGTGTAGCGGCGGGAGCCGAGACCGGCGCGACCCGCCAGACCACCCCACCCACGTCGTCGGCCACGAGCAGGGCGCCCTTGCCATCGACGGCTACCCCCACAGGGCGGCCCTGGATCTTGTCGTCGGCGTTGAGGAAGCCGGTGAGGAAGGCCTGCGCCGGCATCTGTGGCCGCCCGCCTGCGAAGGGTACGAACACGACTCGATAGCCGCTCAGCGGCTTGCGGTTCCACGAACCGTGCTGGCCGATGAAGGCTCCGCCCTTGTAGCTGGCGGGGAAGGCATCGCCCCTGTAGAAGGCCAGGCCCAGCGAAGCGGTGTGCGGCCCCAGGCCATAATCGGGCTTGATGGCCGAGGCGACCAGGGCCGGGTTCTGCGGCTTCACCCGCCGATCGACGTTCTGCCCCCAGTAGCTGTAGGGCCAGCCGTAGAACCCGCCGTCCTTGACGCTGGTGAGATAGTCCGGCGGCACATCGTCGCCGATCTCGTCGCGCTCGTTGGACACCGTCCACATCACGCCGGTTGTCGGCTCGAAATCGATGCCGTTCGGATTACGGATGCCGCTCGCGAACACGCGGGTCTTCGCGGTCAGGAGGTCATGCTCCCAGATGGCGGCGCGGCCCTGCTCGTTCTCCATCCCATTCTCGCCGATGTTCGAGTTGGAGCCGACGGTGGCGTAGAGTTTCGTCTGGTCGGGACTGGCGACCACGTTCTTGGTCCAATGGTGGTTGATGGGCGGGCCGGGCAGGCTGAACACCTGGGTCCCGGCGCCGGGCACGGCCGTTGCGCCGGGCTGGTATGGGAAGGCGACCACGCCGTCGGAATTGGCCACGTAGAGCAGGCCGCCCACGAGCGTCATGCCGAAGGGCTGCTTCAGGCCGGTGGCGAAATCGCCCTTCGTCTCGGCCACGCCGTCGCCGTCCGCATCGCGTAGCAGGACGATCTTGTCGGGGCTTGGTCGGACCGACCCGACCTTCTTCATCAGCATCCGCTGGAAGAAGCCCTTGATCCCCCTGTTCGACTTGTCGGCCTTGCTGGGCTCGGCGGCGGAAAGCGCCGCCAGCACGTCGCCGTTGGGCAGGACCAGCAGCCAGCGCGGATGATCCAGCCCCTCCGCATAACGCGTGACCGTGAAGCCGGGCGGAGCCTTGGGGCCGGCCCCGGCGGGCCACCCGACGACATCGGGCACGCCGACGGTGGGGAACAGGCTCGTCTGCGGAGCCTTGAGCGGCGGGTTGGGCCCGAAGCCTACGAAAGGATCGCTGGACCCGCTGGTGCAAGCGCCGAGCGCCAGGACCAGGATCAATGGCAGGGCGCTGGCGAGACGGCGTGTGAGCATGTCAGGGCCTTCAAAGCGAGTGATCTGAAACGGCCAGCATGCGCCAGCGTTGCAGCACATTGTACTGTCATGCTTGTCGTGCAACCGTGAGCTGCGCGTACGAATAGGCGCACCCGCGCCGGCGTGTCCCGGGCGGCGGCGCCGGGAAGCGGAGGGCCGGCGCCATGCGGTTGTCCAGGGAATTCATCCACGACCTGCTGACGACCGGACGGGCCGGACCGCGCCTGTTGCAAGAGAGCGCTGTGCTGATCGACGTCTGGACTGCGTATGGCGACGAGCCGGAGCGGGCCGTCGATCTGTTGCTGACCCCGATGGACAGCCTGCCGGCCGCGCGGCTCGCCAGCGAACTGCATGACGAGGTCCTGCGCTTCGGGCCAGGCGACGAGGATCTGCGGCCCAGGATCTTCCCGCTGGAAGGGTTCGTCGCGGTCCATGCCACCCGCGAACTGTTCCTCAAGGTCCTGCTCCCGATGACCGGCGCCAATATCGCCGAAGGGATACTGCGGCTTGAAGGCCTGGTGGGGCTGACCCCGTCCGAAGGCCTGACCCTGCAGGACCTTCTGCGATTTGCGCGCGGCCGCCGGGCCAGCCTGTCGCCGGACCTCAGGGTGACGCTGCTCTACCTTCTGATGATCGCCGCAGATCCCGCGGACCTGGGGTCGGAGGCGAAACGTGGCGTCGAGCTGCCAAAGAGCGTGGCCACCCTCTCCGACATCCTGAACGACGCGCCGCCGATATCGGTGGACCCGGTGCTGGAAGAGGCGCGCGGCCACAGGTCGATCTGGCAGATCGCGTGCAACCGGAGCGTCACCCAGATGGGCCGTTCCAGCGAGACCGTGAAGGCCGACGCCGCGCGACGCCTGTTCAAGACCTCTGCGCGTCACCTTACCTGGGCGGTCATCGACTCCGGCATCGACGGGTCCCATCCGGCCTTCCGCGACCATGCCGCCGGCGGCTTCGCCAGCCGCGTCACAAAGGCCTATGACTTCACCCGGCTGCGCGACATCGCCGCCTACGACGTCCTGCTCGACGACGAGAGGAACAAGGCTCTCAAGGCCTCGGTGATAGCGCTGGGGATGAGCGCCGCCGAGGCGGAGGAATGGATCGCGCGCTTGCAGGCCGATGCGCGAAACGGCCGCCCCTTCGATTGGGCCGTGCTCTCCGGATTGCTCGAGACGCGCCCTGACAAACTGGAGTCGGCCGATCGCGCCAGCAAGCCGAACGGCCATGGCACCCACGTGGCCGGCGTGCTGGCGGGCGACTGGCGCGAGGGCGACAAGCCGGTGTTCGAAGGGGTGTGTCCCGACCTCAAGCTCTACGACCTGCGCATCCTGAATGAAGACCTTACCGTGCCCGACACCGAATTCGCCGTCATCGCGGCGCTGGAGTTCGTGCGCTGGATCAACAGCCGCAACCGCTACCCGACCATCCATGGCGTGAACCTGTCGATCGGGCTGGAGCACGACGTCCGCAACTTCGCCTGCGGCCAGACGCCGGTCTGCCGGGCCTGTGACGCGACCGTGCGATCCGGGGTGGTCGTGGTGGCCGCCGCCGGCAACGACGGCTTCCATCGGCTCACCGCCAGCGACGGCGACTTCAGCAGCTATTCCGGCATGACCATCAACGATCCGGGCAACACCGAGTCGGTGATCACCGTCGGCTCGACCCACCGCGACCGGCCGCACGAATACGGGGTGAGCTATTTCTCGTCGCGCGGCCCTACCGGAGATGGCCGGCGCAAGCCCGACCTGGTGGCGCCGGGCGAGAAGATCGACGGACCCCTGCCGGGCCTGGGCCTGGGGCGGCTGGACGGCACCAGCATGTCGGCGCCGCACGTCTCCGGCGTGGCGGCCCTGCTCATGGCGCGGCACGCCGAGCTCGTGGGGCAGCCGATGACCATCAAGCACATCCTGATCGAGACCGCGACCGACCTCGGCCGCGAGCGCCACTTCCAGGGCGCGGGTCTGGTGGATGCGCTGCGCGCCTTGCAGTCGCGATAGGGAGACCCGAGCGTGGCCCTGACCTTCGAAGCCCTGCCGGCGCGCTACGGCGATAGCCTGTTCCTCACCTTCGAGGATCCCGGCCGCACGCTACGCCTCTTGATCGATGGCGGTCCGTCGCGGGTGTACGAGACGTCGCTGAGGCCGCGCCTGGCGAGGGAGGCCATCCGCGTCGGCGACGGCATGTTGACCCTGGACGCGGTGATGGTCAGCCATGTGGACGAGGACCACATCCAGGGGATCCTCGAACTGCTGGGCGAGCTGCGCGACGCCGATGAGGGCCAGCAGCCTCGGCCGTGGGATGTCCGCTGGCTGCTGCATAACAGCTTCGACGCCCTGCTGGACGAGAGCGAGGGGGGCGTGGCGCGCGCCGTCGGCGGCACGACCGTGCTGGCGGGCCTGGGCGGCGCCGAGATGCTGAGCGACCTGCTCGGCCGCGAGTTGAGCCACACCGCCGAACTGGTGCTGGCCAGCTACGCCCAGGGCAGCCAGCTCGCGTCGCTGGCGGGCGCGCTGCAGATCACCCGAAACCCGCCGGACGGTTCGCCGATCATGTCGACGGCGACCACCCGGGTGCTGAAGCTGGGCCAGGCCACTCTGAAGATCGTCGGGCCGCGGGAAAGCGAACTCCGGAAACTGCGGGCCGCCTGGGCGAAGTGGCGCGCGGCGCTGAAGGCCAAGACGCCGCCCACCAAGGCGCTCGCCACCACGCTCGACAACAGCGTGCCGAACCTGTCGAGCATCGTGGCCCTGGTCGAGCACGGCGCCAGCAAGGTGTTGATCACCGGCGATGCGCGGTCCGACTACATCTATGCGGGGCTGAAGGCGGCCGGGTTGCTGAACGACGGCAAGCTGCACGTCGACGTCCTGAAGCTGCCGCACCATGGCTCGATCCGGAACATCACGGCCGACTTCCTGGCGAAGGTGACCGCGGACCACTACGTCGCGTCAGGCGACGGGACTTACGGCAACCCGGATCGTGCGACGCTCGAACTGATCGCCAAGACCCGTCCTGAGGGCGGCTACACGGTGCACATCACCCACGACGCCGCCACCTGCGACCGCATCCACGAGGCGTGGCGGCGCGACCGCAAGGGGCCGAAATACGACGCGACCACCGACGGCATCGTTCCGGTGATCGAGGCGTGGGAGGCGGCGGGCAGGATCAAGGTCAACGTGCCGACCTCCGCAAACCCGCAGATCACCATCAGGCTCTGAAGCCGGGGCGCCGGCGCATCGGCCCAACCTCGATGCTTCATGTGCTTGGGCCTGCCCTTGCGGGCAGACAGGTTCACGCCGCCCATGTGAGTTGAATTCCTACTCGATTTGTAGACATAAGGGAGGATGCTGCATGCGCCCTTCCAATCTGCGGCCATCCGCCCTCCGACCGTGGCGGTGATCGGCGGCGGCTTCAGCGGGCTGCTGACGGCGATCCACCTGTTGCATGGCGATCCCTCCGTGGTGGTTCGGCTGGTGGAACGGGCGCCGCGTTTCGGACGGGGTCGAGCCTTTGGGGTCTCGCAAGCGGACCACCTGCTCAACGTGCGGGCGGCCAATATGAGCGCGTTCGCAGACCGCCCGGGGCACTTCGTCGAGTGGCTGCAATCGCACGACGAGACGGCGGGGCCGGACGCGTTTGTCAGCCGCGCCCGCTACGGCGACTACCTGCAGATGCTCCTGCGCGACGAGATCGTTAGCTCGGGCATCGCGGGCCGCTTGCTGCTGGAGGCTGACGAGGCGGTGGCGCTCCGGCGGGGCGAGGGCGGCTGGCAGGTCGAACTGGCGTTGGGGCGGGCGTTCTCGGCCGACGCCTGCGTGCTGGCCGTGGGTTTGCTGCCCCCCGCGCCGCTCCCGGGCGCGGACCCGAGCGTGGCGGCGGCGCCCAACTATGTCGCCGAGCCCTGGCGGATGGAGCCGCAGACCGCGCCTGCCGGCCACGTGCTGCTGCTGGGCTCCGGGCTGACCATGGTGGACACCGCCCTCAGCCTGGCCGGCGCGGGCCGCAGGCTGCTGGCTGTCTCGCGGCACGGCCTGATCTCGCGAGGTCATGGTGTGGTGCGGCCTGCGATGGCCCCGGACCGGGCGTTCACGACCCCGATCCAGGCCTTGCGCACCCTGCGCCGCCACGCGGATGCGGTGGGGTGGCGCGAAGCGGTCGACTCGATCCGATCGATGACGGCGGACATCTGGCGCAACTGGCCGGCCGCCGAACGGCGGCGGTTCCTGCGCCACGCGCGGCCTTGGTGGGAGGTGCACCGGCACCGGATGGCGCCACAGGTGGCGGCGCGGGTCGCGGGCCTGGTGGCGAACAGTGAACTGACGGTGGCGGCCGGCAAGCTGGAGCACCTGTCGTGGGACGGCCAGGCGTTCCAGGCGCGGATCCGCGGACGCGGCGAGGCCAAGCCGCACGACTGGCGCTTCGACCTGGTGGTGAACTGCACGGGTCCGCGCGGCGATCCCGAAACGGCCGCCAGCGGCCTGCTGGCCGAGCTGCGTCGGCGCCGGGCGATCCGGCGGGACCCGTTGGGCCTGGGCCTGGACGTAACTGAGCACCTGCAGGCCATAGGCGCGGACGGACGACCCACGCCCGGTCTGTTCGCCGTCGGCCCGATGACCCGGGCCGCGGTCTGGGAAGCGCTGGCCGTACCCGACCTGCGCGTCCAGACCGCCCAGGCGGCGGGGGCAGTGCTGTCGAGCCTCGCGGCGGCGCGGGCGGGCGTGGCTGGGTAGCGGTCCTCAGAACGTCTCGGCCCAGGGCCGCAGGTCCAGCTCAAGGGTCCAGGCGCTGCGGTGCTGGTGGTGCATGACCCAGTAGGCCTCGGCGATGGCGTCGATGTCGAGCAGCCCATCGGGGCCACGTTGTTCCTTGAGCTGCGGCACGCGTGACAGCAGCCGCTCGCCCTCGATGCCGCCGTCGATGACCACGTGGCCTACGTGGACGCCCTGAGGCCCGAACTCCCGCGCCAGGCTCTGGGCCAGGTTGCGCAGGGCGGCCTTGGCGGAGGCGAAGGGCGCATAGTTCGCCTTGCCGCGCAGGCTGCCGCTGGCGCCCGTGAAGAACAGGCTGCCGCCGCCGCGCGCCAGCAGAGGCGGCAGCGCCGCCTTGGCCAGCTGGAAGCCGCCCAGCGCATGCTCCCGCCAATGGGCCTCGAACTCGGCTTCGCTGAGCTTCAGGAACGGCGAGGGGCGATTGCTGCCGGCATTGTGGACGGCGATGGCAAGCGGCCCCAGCCGGGCGGCCTCGGCGACGAAGCGTTGGGCGTCCTCGGCGTTCGACGCATCGCCCAGGACGCCTTGCACGGTGATGCCGTCGGCGCGCAGCGCTTGTTCGGTGGCCTGCAGCTTCTCGGCGCTGCGGCCGGCGATCACGACCGGATAGCCGGCCTGGCCGAAGCGCCGGGCGATCGCTGCGCCCACGCCCTGCGCCGAGCCCACGCCCACCACGAGGAGGACGCCGTTCGGCGTGGGGGCGGCGAGCGTCCCCGGATTGTTCGTATCGGCCAAGGCCTGCTCCCGGTTAGGCCGTCAGGCGACGGCGCGCTTCGACTTTTGCACCGTGAACCGATTGGCCGGAACGGGAATGCCCAAGCTGTCACGGAACGTGGCGCCCTCGTATTCCTCACGGAACAGGCCACGCTTCTGCAGGATCGGCACGACCTCGTCCACGAACAGCTTGAACTGGCCGGGCAGCGGCTGGCCCACCACGAAGCCGTCCGAGGCGTTGGTGGTCAGCCAGGTTTCGAACTTGTCGGCGATCTGTTCCGGCGTGCCGCTGAAATCGCCCTTGGGCGTCGCGAAACGCATGGCGACCTGGCGCAGCGTCAGTTTCTCGCGTTGCAGGGCCTGGGCGATCCTCACCGTGGCCGATTGCGAGCTGTTGAAGCCGCGATCCAGTACGTCGGGGAACGGCGCGTCCGGGTCGTACTGGGTGAAGTCGTGATCGTTGAAGCCGCGGCCCAGCATGGAAAGGGCGGATTCCAGCGAGATGAGGTTCGCCTTCTCCTGCCATCTGGCATCGGCTTCGGCCTCCGTGCTTCCGATGATTGGCGCGACGGCCGGCAGGATGAAGAGGTCGTCCGGGTCGCGGCCGAACCCTGCCGCGCGCGCCTTCACGTCGGCGTAGTAGGTTCGCGCATCCTCGATGTCGCCGACGCCGACGAAGATGGCGTCCGAACGCTTGGCGGCGAAATTCCGGCCGTCGTCGGAGGATCCGGCCTGGAAGATCACCGGCTGGCCCTGGCGCGAGCGGGCGATGTTCAGCGGCCCCTTCACGGCCAGGAACTCGCCCTTGTGGTCCAGGGTGTTGAGCTTGTCCGGATCGAAGAAGACCCCGCTCTCCTTGTCATGCACGAGGGCGTCGTCCTCCCAGCTGTCCCAGAGGCCCTGGACCACGTCCAGGTACTCGGCGGCCAGGCGGTAGCGGACGTCGTGGGCCAGGTGCTCTTCCTTGCCGAAGTTTGCCGCCGAGCCCTCCAGCCAGGAGGTCACCACGTTCCAGCCGGCGCGGCCGCCGGAGATGTGGTCGAGAGACGCGAACTGTCGCGCCACGTTGAACGGCTCGGAATAGGTGACCGTGAGCGTGGCGACGAGGCCGATGTTCCGGGTCGCCGCCGCCAGGGCCGAGAGAATGGTGATCGGCTCGAAGCGGTTCAGGTAGTGCGGGCTGGACTTGGTGTTGATCGACAGGCTGTCGGCGATGAACAGGAAGTCGAACTTGCCCCGCTCGGCGGTCTGGGCCGCATCGCGATAGTAGGCGAAGTCGGTGCTGGCGCCCGGCCGGGCGTCGGGATGACGCCAGTCGGTCCAGGTGCGTCCCGCACCCTCGATCATGTGGCCGAGCTTGAGTTGTCTACGCTTCGTCATTGCATCCATCCTTGCCTTGCGGCGCCTGACGCGAGGACTTCCATCAGGCAAATCGGCCGCACAAACGAGTTCGGCCAATAGGCGGTATGAGCGCCGGTAAAGCCGGAGCGTCCCTGCGAGAGGACTGTCAGGGAAGCTGTCCAGGCCCCCAGAAACATTGGGCCTTGCGTCGAGGCCGCGAAGCGGCGCCTTCCGATTTCGAGGAACCACAGAAAACACAGACGGCCACAGAAGGCACGACGGCCGGCTTCTGTGTTGTTCTGTGTGTTCTGTGGTTCGAAAGAACAAGACGACCGCCAAGCCGCCAAGGGGCCTGCGCGAGCGCCGCCGGCAGCGGATGGCTGGGCGTCCTTGGCGGCTTGGTGTCGAAATACGGCGCCTGCAGCGCGGCGCACGCGGTCAGGCCGAGCTTTGCACGGCGGGGGCGGCGGGCGGCGGCTTCGGGCAGGCCCAGGTCGCGGCAGGCGCGCGCCACATGGTCGTCGAGGGGCTCGACCTCCCAGGCGTCGCCACGGGCTATGAGGCCGAAGGCGTTGTCGCGGCCGTGCTGCTCCAGGCGCTCTTCGAAGAGGTCGAAATAGTCGCCGACCAGGTTCTCGTCCTCGTGGTCCTCGTACTCGGACCAGACCACCCGCTGCACGGGCGTGCGCAGGGCGTCCTTGCGCTGCGCGATGCGGGCGGCGTCGCGCGCCGGGGTGGGCGGCGGCGGCGGGGCCGGCGGCGGATGGTCGCGTTGGTCGCGTTCGCGCTCGCGCTTGAGGCGGGCATGCAGCGCCAGGCTCTGGCGCATGGAGCGGGAGATCCGCTGACAGGCGCGGGCCAGGTCGGCGACCTCGGAGGGATCCTCGGTCGAGACAGCGCAGGCGTGAATGTGGCGAGCCAGCGACAGGTCGAGCCCGGCCAGCTCGGCGAGCATGGCTTCGGCGGGATCGATGTCGGCGGGGTCCGCGGTCATGGCGATGGAAGGCGGGGTCCGGGCCGGCCAGCCAGGACCCCGCCCAACCGACACCCTCACCTACCAGCCCGCAAACAGACAATCCCGGTTTCGCGGCACGCGAAGACCGGGACCCATAAGCGAGGCATCGGAAACGGGTGCGAGGCGGGTCCTCCGCGACGCGAAGATCAGGCGTCTATGGGTCCCGGTCTTTCCCTGCGGGAAAACCGGGATGACACGGGGAGATTGGGCGAACCCGCTACCGTCCTCCGGTCGGGCCGCGCTCGAAATAGCGGAAGAAGGCGCTGTCGGGGGACAGCACCAGGGTCGTCTGGCCGTCCGCCAGGCTGGCCTCGTAGGCCTGCATGGAGCGGAAGAACGCCGCGAACGACGGATCCTTGCCGAAGCTGC
>DASVNS010000333.1:0-13693 GCA_036383735.1 Phenylobacterium sp.
GCCGCTGTTCGCGGGCGACAAGTACGCCGGCCTGTCGCAGATGTGCCTGTGGTACATCGGCGGCATCATCAAGCACGCCAAGGCGATCAACGCCTTCTCGAACTCGACCACCAACTCCTACAAGCGCCTGGTGCCCGGCTACGAAGCCCCGGTGAAGCTGGCCTATTCGGCCCGCAACCGCTCGGCCTCGATCCGCATCCCGCACGTGGACTCGCCGAAGGGCAAGCGCCTGGAAGCCCGCTTCCCCGACCCGATGGGCAACCCCTACCTGACCTTCACCGCCCTGCTGATGGCCGGCATCGACGGGATCATCAACCAGATCGACCCGGGCGCGCCCGCCGACAAGAACCTCTACGACCTGCCGCCGCGCGAACAGAAGAAGATCCCGGAAGTCTGCGGATCGCTGAAGGAAGCGCTGGAAAACCTCGACAAGGACCGCGCCTTCCTGAAGGCCGGCGGCGTCATGAACGACGACTTCATCGACGCCTACATCGAACTGAAGATGGAAGAGGTCATGCGCCTCGCCCTCCATCCGCACCCGGTGGAATTCGAGATGTACTACAAGTGCTAGTCGGCGAAAGCTGAGACGAGATCGGGGCCGCGGAGCAATCCGCGGCCCTTTTCGTTTGCGGCGCAGCAGGCCAGGATTAGAAAAGTCACCACCACTCCTGCCCGGGGCGCCGCCTTGAAGTCAGCGTTGTTCGTCTTCGCCGCCGCGCTCTGCGCGGCCTCTCCGCTTGCCGCCCAGACGTCCGAAGGTCCGCAGCCGCTGGCGATTCCAACCCAGGTCGCCGCGCCGCGCGACGTGGCTTATCCGGGGACGCTCAAACTCGAGGTGGACGCCACCGACATCGAGCGGCGGATCTTCCGGGTTCGCCAGACCATCCCGCTCGCCGGGCCCGGCCCGATCACCCTGCTCTACCCGGAGTGGGTTCCCGGCGGCCACGCGCCGCGCAACGCCCTGTTCAACGTGGCCGGCCTGGCGATCAAGGCCAACGGCCAGGCCGTGTCCTGGACCCGCGATCCGGTCGAGGTCTTCGCCTTCCACGTGACGCCCCCCGCCGGCGCCGCGTCGCTGGAGGTCGAGTTCCAGTACCTGTCGCCGACGGCGGGCGACCAGGGTCGGGTGGTGATGACGCCCGAGATGCTGAACGCGCAGTGGCTGAGCCTGGCCTTCTATCCGGCCGGCTATTTCACCCGGCGTATCCCCATCGACGCGGCCATCAAGCTGCCGGAGGGCTGGAGCTACGCGACCGCGCTGGAGGCCCAGGGCGCCGATGGCGGCTGGACCCGGTTCAAGACCGTCGACTTCGACACCCTGATGGATTCGCCGATGTTCGCCGGCCGCTATTTCAAGCGCTACGACCTCGACGCCGACGCGAAGTCGCCCGTGCGCCTGAACGTCGTGGCCGATCGGCCGGAACTGCTCGCCGCCACGCCGGAACAGATCGAGCGACACCGCGAACTGGTGCGCCAGACCGACAGGCTCTACGGCGCCCGTCACTACGACCATTACGACTTCCTGCTGGCCCTCACCGACCGCATGGGCGGCATCGGCCTGGAGCATCACCGCTCCAGCGAAAACGGCACGGATCCGGAATACTTCACCGATTGGTCGAAGAACGCGCCGGCGCGGAACCTGCTGCCGCACGAATACAACCACTCATGGGACGGTAAGTACCGCCGCCCCGCCGATCTCTGGACGCCCAACTACAACACCCCGATGCGCGACAGCCTGCTGTGGGTCTACGAGGGCCAGGACCAGTACTGGGGCTTCGTCCTGGGCGCCCGCTCCGGCCTGGTCAGCAAGCAGCAGACCCTGGACGCCTTGGCGATGACCGCGGCGACCTACACCGAGGGCCGCCCCGGCCGCACGTGGCGTTCGGTCGAGGACACCACCAACGACCCGATCGTCGCCGGTCGTCGCCCGGCCCCCTGGACCAGCTGGCAGCGGAGCGAGGACTACTACTCCGAAGGCCAGCTCATCTGGCTGGATGCCGACACCCTGATCCGCGAGAAGACCGGCGGGAAGAAGTCGCTGGACGACTTCGGCCGGGCTTTCTTCGGGGTCAACGACGGGGCCTGGAAGCAGCCGCTCACCTACACCTTCGACGACGTGGTCAGGGCGCTGAACACCGTCCTGCCCTACGACTGGGCAGGTTTCCTGGACGCGCGCGCCCGCAAGGTGGCGCCCGCCTATCCGCTCGATGGCCTGGCCCGCGGGGGCTACAGGCTGATCCATACGGAAACGCCGACCGACTACTGGAAGGACAACGAGGCCAACCGCAAGATCGTCGACCTGACCTATTCCCTGGGGCTGGTGCTGAACCGCGAGGCCACGATCGTCGGCGTCCTGTGGGACGGGCCCGCGTTCAAGGCCGGGCTGACCGTCGGCGACAAGATCCTGGCGGTGAACGGTATCGCCTCCGACGCCGACCGCCTGAAGGAGGCGATCACCGCGGCCAAGGACGGCAAGGCCCCCATCACCTTCATCGTCAAGGACGGCGACCACTTCAAGGTGACCCCGGTCGACTACCACGGCGGCCTGCGCTACCCGCGCCTGGAGCGCATCGCGGGCAAGCCCGACCTGCTGTCGAAGATCTACGAGCCGCTGAAATAGCGGCCGGGGCTATGCGGCGAACCGCTCTTCCATCCAGGCGCCCGCCTGCTTGATGGCCCGGCGCGCCGCCTGCAGTCCGCCGCTCCAGGCGTGGAATACGTGGATCATCTCCGGCCAGACCTCGAGCCGCACCTCGACCCGGGCGTGCGCCAGGACGTCGGCCATGGTGATGCTGTCGCTGAGCAGCGCCTCCTCGGAGCCGGTCTGGATCAGGATCGGGGCGACCCCCTGAAAGTCGCCGAACACCGGTGACGCGAGCGGGTCGTGGGCGTCCAGCCCGCCCAGGTACATCAACGCGTTCTCGTCGAGGCCCGCCTTGGTGATCATGGGATCGGTCTCGGCCTTGGTGCGATAGCTGGCGCCGGACTGGGTCAGGTCGGCCCAGGGACTGATCACGAAGAATCCGGCCGGCTGCGGCAAGCCTTCGGCCCGCAGGGCAAGCGCCAGCGCCAGCGCCAGGCCGCCGCCCGCGGAATCGCCGGCGACCACCAGGCGCCGCGGGTCGAGCCCGCCGTCCAGCATCGCACGATAGACGGCAGTGGCGTCCTCCACCGCAGCCGGGAAGCGGTGCTCCGGCCCCTTGCGGTAGTCGGCCGCGATGGCGATCGATCCCGCGGCCTCGGCGATACGGGCCACCATCGGCCGGTGGCTACGCGGACTGCCGGCCGTGTAGGCGCCGCCGTGCAGATAGAGGATCGCACGTCCAGGGAACGCACCCTGGGGAACCACCCGCTCACATCTCACGCCGCCCAGGGTCGCGGGCTCGTGATAACAGCCGCCGGGCAGCCCGCCCATCTCGCCCACGGCGTCCATCGCCGCGCGCCGTTCCGCCAGGGTGGGCGGCGACGCGCCCGGGCCCGGCTGCCGCGCCGCCAGCAGGGCGCGCACGCCCGCGATCTCCGGATCTTTCCAGCTCGTCATGTCGCCAGCCCCTTCGCGACTCGCCGCATTGCGTTGAGAGCCCGCCCTGTTCATACCGAGCGCTTCAGAATCGCACCACCTTGCCGCCTACATGCCCCAGTCGAATGCCAAGCCTTTGCCCGACCTCTTCGACGACGCACTGAACCCTGCGCCGGCCGCGCCGCTGGCCGAAAGCCATGAGCCGCGCCCGGATGCGCCGGCGGCTGGCAAGCCCTCCGGCTATTCCGCCGCCGACATCGAGGTGCTCGAGGGCCTGGAGCCGGTCCGCAAACGCCCCGGCATGTATATCGGCGGCACCGACGAGCGGTCGCTGCACCACCTGTTCGCCGAAGTCCTCGACAACGCCATGGACGAGGCCGTGGCCGGCCACGCCAAGCTGATCACGGTCCACCTGCAGGCCGACGGCGCCCTCACCGTCACCGACGACGGCCGCGGCATTCCCGTGGACCCGCATCCCAAGCATCCGGGCAAGTCGGCGCTCGAGGTCATCATGACCGTGCTGCACTCCGGGGGTAAGTTCTCCGGCAAGGCGTACGAGACCTCCGGCGGCCTGCATGGCGTGGGGGTTTCGGTGGTGAACGCGCTCTCGGAGCGGGTCGAGGTGACCGTCTGGAAAGACGGCTTCGAATGGCGCCAGGCCTTCACCCGCGGCAAGCCGATCGGCTCCATCGAAAAGCTGGGCGCCACGCGCAAGAAAGGCACCCAGATCAGCTTCTCGCCCGACCCGGTGATCTTCGGCGAGGGCGTGGCGTTCAAGCCGGCGCGGCTCTACCGGATGGCGCGGTCCAAGGCCTACCTGTTCGGTGGCGTCGAGATCCGCTGGACCTGCGACCCCAGCCGCATCCAGGACCAGACGCCGGCCGAAGCGACCTTCCGCTTCCCCAACGGCCTGGCCGACTTCCTGGCCGAGCGGATCAAGGGGCTGGAAACCGTGACCCCCGAGCCGTTCGCCGGCCGCTATGCGCGCCCGGGCGAGGCGGGCAAGGTGGAATGGGCGATCGCCTGGACCCCGGCCGGCTTCGGCGAGGCCGACAGCTTCATGCAGTCATACTGCAACACCGTCCCCACCCCGGAAGGCGGGACGCACGAGGCGGGGCTGCGCGCCGTCCTGACCCGCGGCCTGAAGCAGTATGCGGAGCTGACCGGCGAGAAGCGCGGCGGCCTGATCACCGCCGACGACGTGATCTCCCAGGCGGGCGCCCTGGTCAGCGTGTTCATCCGCGATCCCGAGTTCCAGGGCCAGACCAAGGAAAAGCTGTCCTCCACGGAAGCCCAGCGCCTGGTCGAGAAGGCCTTGGCCGATCCGTTCGACCACTGGCTGACCGCCCAGCCCAAGGCCGCCACCGCCCTGTTGGAATTCGTCGTGGAACGCGCCGAGGAGCGCCTGAAGCGCCGCAAGGACAAGGAAGTCGCCCGCGCGTCAGCGACCCGTAAGCTGAGACTGCCCGGCAAACTGGCGGACTGCTCGGGGTCGGCCACCGACGGCACCGAGCTGTTCCTGGTCGAGGGCGACTCGGCCGGCGGCTCAGCCAAGCAGGCCCGCAATCGCAAGACCCAGGCGATCCTGCCCCTGCGCGGCAAGATCCTGAACGTCGCCTCGGCCTCCATCGACAAGTTCGGCGGCAACAAGGAGCTGTCGGACCTGTTGCTAGCGCTGGGCGCGCAGACCGGGTCCAGGTTCAAGGACGAGGACCTGCGCTACGACCGCATCGTGATCATGACCGACGCCGACGTGGACGGCGCCCACATCGCGAGCCTGCTGATCACCTTTTTCTACCGCACCATGCCCGACATGATCCGCAACGGCCGGCTCTACCTGGCCCTGCCCCCGCTCTATCGCCTCAGCCACGGCGGCAAGGCGGTCTACGCCCGGGACAACGAGCACCGCGACCAGCTGCTGGCCACCGAGTTCAAGGGCAGGAAGCCGGAGATCAGCCGGTTCAAGGGCCTGGGTGAGATGATGCCCGCCCAGCTCAAGGAAACCACCATGGATCCGAAGACCCGCACGCTTGCGCGGGTCACCCTGCCGCGGGCCGAAGAGCTGGTGGAGGAACTGGTGGAGCAGCTGATGGGCCGCAAGCCCGAACTTCGCTTCCGGTTCATCCAGGAAAACGCCGAGTTCGCCGTCGCCGACCTGGACATCTAGGAACAGCCAAGGCGCGCGAACGTTTTCGCTGAAGCGAGACAGGAGCGCGCGATGGCGAAGAAGCAGAAGAAGGCCAGGGGCCTCATCCCAAAGCGGATCGCCGGGGTGAAGGTGCCCCGGTCGGTGCGCAAGGGACGCTTCGGCGAACTGCTCGCCTCGAAGACCGGACAGGCCGTCATCGCCCAGGCGATCATCGGCGCCGGCGCGGCGGTCGCCGGCCTGAAGGCCAAGGACAGTCCCAAGGTCCGCAAGCTCGCCAAGGACGCGAAGCAATCGGTCGCCGGCGCGAGCCAGGATGCGGGGCGGCGGGTCGGCGACGCCGGTTCCAACCTGGCCTATGCGGTCGGCGTCGCCGCGCGAAGCTTCTTCGACGCGCTGCAGCAGGGCGAACCACGGTCTTTCTCATCGACCGAAGCCGAGGCCGAACAGTGGACGCCGGACTACGGCGCGCCCGATCCGCCCGTCCGCCGAAAATCCGCTCAGCCGGCGCAAACCGAGCCCGGCTGACGCCCGCCAGACCGGCCGTTGCGCCCTAACGATGAATCGTGATCGCCACCGTGCGTTGACAGCGGAGCCTTCCGCCGTATGTTCCGCGCGCGTGCCGATCTCCGTCCACGCCTCCGCGTCGCGCCGGACCCGTATTGCGGGAGCGCCCCGCACCATCGTTAGCGAATGACCGAATTTTCCGACCTGGGGCTATCGCCCGCGACCCTGACCGCCGTCGCCGAGACCGGCTACACCACCGCGACGCCTATTCAGGCCGAGGCCATTCCCGTTGCGCTGCAGGGGCTGGACGTGCTGGGCATCGCCCAGACCGGCACCGGCAAGACCGCCGCCTTCACCCTCCCCATGATCGACCGCCTCGCCGCGGGCCGGTCGAAGGCCCGCATGCCGCGCGCGCTGGTGATCGCGCCGACCCGTGAGCTGGCCGACCAGGTCTCGATGTCGTTCGAGAAGTACGGCAAGGGCCAGAAGCTGTCCTGGGCGCTGCTGATCGGCGGCGTCTCGTTCAAGGACCAGGAGCTCAAGCTGGATCGCGGCGTCGACGTGCTGATCGCGACGCCCGGCCGGCTCCTGGATCACTTCGAGCGCGGCAAGCTCCTGATGACCGGCGTGCAGATCATGGTCGTCGACGAAGCCGACCGCATGCTGGACATGGGCTTCATCCCGGACCTCGAGCGCATCTTCAAGCTGACGCCGGCCAAGAAGCAGACGCTGTTCTTCTCGGCGACCATGCCGCCCGAGATCACCCGCCTCACCAAGCAGTTCCTGCGCGACCCGGTCCGCATCGAGGCCTCGCGGCCAGCGACCACGGCCGACACCATCACCCAGAACCTCGTGCGCATCCCCACGGCGGATCCGAAGGCCAAGCGGACGGCGCTGCGCGAGCTCATCGCCCGCGCCGACGTCAAGAATGGCATCGTGTTCTGCAACCGCAAGTCGGAAGTCGACATCGTCGCCAAGTCGCTGAAGAAGCACGGACTGGACGCCGCGCCGATCCACGGCGACCTGGATCAGTCCACGCGGATGCGGACCCTGGAGAGCTTCCGCAACGGGTCGCTCCGGCTGCTCTGCGCCTCGGACGTCGCGGCCCGCGGGCTGGACATCCCGGCAGTGAGCCACGTCTTCAATTACGACGTCCCGCACCACGCCGACGACTACGTGCACCGCATCGGCCGCACCGGCCGGGCCGGGCGCTCGGGCCAGGCGTTCATGATCGTGACGCCCGCCGACAGCCGCAACCTGGACAAGGTGCTCAAGCTCATCGGCAAGGTCCCGGAAGAGATCGTGCTGGAAGGCATCGACTGGAGCAGCATCAAGGACGAGCCGCGCGTCGGCGGCCGTGGCCGTGGCGAGCGGGATCGTGGCCCCGCGCGCGGTCGCGAACGTGGCGGCCGTGAGCGCGACCATGCGCCGCGGGAAGACCGCCCCCGCCCCTCGGAGATTGTCGCCGAAGCCGCCGCGGCTCCTGCGCCTCAAGCCGAAGACGTCCCAGCCGCAGCTCGCCGGGAACGTGAGCCGCGTTCGCGCCGCTCCGAGCGGAGCGAGCGCCCCGAGCGCGCCCAGGCCCCCGAGCGCGCGCCAAGCCCCGAACGTGCCGATCGTCCTGAACGAAGCCCCGAGCGCGCCGCCCGACCCGAGCGCCGGCCGGAACGCCCGGAACGTCGCCGCGATCATGACGAGGGGGACGGCGATGGCGTCGTGGGTTTCGGGGCCGACACGCCCGCGTTCCTGATGCGCGCCCCGCCGGTTCGTCCGCCGGAAGAATAGTCTCGGGCTTTAACACGTCGTTTGCGGTCCCGCTTTTAAGGTCCGCGAATGGCGTCGGACATCGATACAATTCTCCGCGGCCCCAAGGCCTATATCTGGGCCGCAAAGGCCATCGAGGCTATGGAGGCCCATCGGGTCTGGCCCACGGCGCTCAACTTTGAGCTGTGGCTGCATTATGTTGCAGCCAAGACCAGCGACGTCGCCACGGAGATCGGCAACGTGCTGGAGTCGGGGACACCCTTCACCGAGCAGGTCGGCGAGAAGATCGCCGCCCAGTATCTGCCGGCCGTCAAGCTGTCGGGCGAGATCCTCGATGCCGGCAAGAGCCTGTCCGACGAATTGGACAGCGTGCACCGGGCCATCGAAAGCGCCCGCGAAACCAGCGAGGCCTATGGCCAGCAACTGGCCACCGCCAGCCAATCGCTCGAGGAACAGGACTCCGAAGCTGTCCGGGCCATGGTCGAGACCCTCAGCGTCGCCACCCGCAAGGTGCGCGAGGAGAACCAGGCGCTCGAGAGCCAGCTCGCCGACACCACCGCCGAACTGGGCCGCATGCGCGAACACCTGGAACAGGTGCGCCGCGACGCGATGACGGACGGCCTGACCAACCTCGCCAACCGCAAGGCGTTCGACGAGAGCCTCGACAAGACTTGCGCCGAGGCCGAAGCCCGAGGCGAACCTGCGACCCTGGCGGTCATCGACATCGACCACTTCAAGATTTTCAACGACACATGGGGCCACCAGACCGGTGACCAGGTGATCCGCTATGTCGCGAGCGTGATAGGCCGGCTTGCCCGCGACGCCCGTGTCGCTGCCCGCTACGGCGGCGAGGAATTCGCGGTGATCTTCCCCGGCGAGAAGAGCCAGGCGGCATTGGCCGTGCTGGAGACCGCCCGCGAAGAGATCTCGTCGCGCATTCTCAAGCGTCGCTCGACCAACGAGGATCTTGGGGCGATCACCATATCCACCGGCATCGCCGAATATCGCCGTGGCGATTCGCCCGCCACGCTGCTGGAGCGGGCGGACGGAGCCCTCTATGCGTCCAAGCGTGGGGGCCGAAACCGCACGTCCCTGGCGGACATGGGCTCGGAAACCACCCGCGCCGCCTGAGGCGCAAGCCTCGCTTCCCGAGAAGCCCTGGACCAGGGCGCGCCAAGCTTTTGCTTGGCTGACGCCAGGGTATCTTGCCTTCTGTTGGCGTGACTTTTTCCAGGAGATCGCCATGGACGGCGCGCAGGCCAATCCCAAGGTCAAGACATCCATCGACGCCGGCGTCGGCGTCATCACGCTTTACGATCCGGGCACGCTGAACGCGGCCGGCCTGGAGCTCATGAACGACCTGACCGCCGCGTTCGAGGACTTCGCCTACGGCGATGACGTCCGGGCGATCGTGATCACAGGGGAAGGCCGCGGCTTCTGCTCCGGCGCGAACCTCTCCGGCGGCACGGCGGGCGGGCGGCCAAGAGCCGCGAACGGGCCGAACCAGGGGCTGCTCGGAACCTACAACCCCTTCGTCTCGGCGGTCCGCAAGTCGCCCAAGCCGGTCGTGGCGGCGGTGAACGGCGTGGCGGCGGGCGTCGGCGTGTCGATGGCCGTGGCCGCCGATCTCGTGGTGGCCGCCGAGAGCGCCTACTTCCTGCTGGCCTTCCGCCGCATCGGGCTGGTGCCGGATGGCGGCGCCACCTGGTTGCTGCCGCGCCTGATCGGCAAGGCGCGGGCCATGGAGCTGATGCTGCTGGGCGAGAAGCTGCCCGCCAAGACGGCCGCCGAATGGGGCCTGATCAACAAGTGCGTGCCCGACGCCGAGTTGATGGACGCGGCGATGCAATACGCCCGGGCGTTGGCCGACGGCCCCGCCTCGCTAGGCCTGACCCGTGGCCTGGTGTGGGACGCCCTCGATTCGGCGTGGCACGAACAGATCGAGGCCGAGGCCTACGCCCAAGGCGCCGCCCAGCGCACGAGCGACTCGCGCGAAGGGGTCAAGGCGTTCATCGAGAAACGGCCGGCCAGGTTCACGGGCAGCTAGCCGCCCGCCACGACGACGCGGTAAGGACCCTTGCAGCTGCTCGCGAGGGTCCGTCCGTGCTCACCGTCCACCATCTGAACAACTCCCGCTCGCAGCGGGTCCTGTGGCTGCTCGAAGAGCTGGGCGCGCCCTACGAGATCGTGCGGTACGAGCGCGATCCGACCACCATGCTTGCCCCGCCCGAGCTGAAGGCCGTCCATCCCCTGGGCAAGTCGCCGGTGATCACCGAGGACGGCGAGACCGTCGCCGAGACCGGCGCGATCGTCGAATACATCCTCGAACGCTATGGCCAGGGCCGGCTCTCGCCTGCGTCGAACACTTCGGCCAATCGCCGCATGCGCTATTGGCTGTACTATGCCGAGGGCTCGGCCATGTCGCCGCTGCTGCTTAAGCTGGTGTTCAGCCGCCTTCCCTCGGGCGCCCCTGCCCTGCTGCGCCCGCTGGTGGCCGGGATCGCCAAGCGGGCCCAGACCAGCTTCGTCGATCCGCAACTGGTCGCCCACTTCAACTACTGGGAAGCCGAGCTCGACAAGAGCGAGTGGTTCGCAGGCGACGACTTCAGCGTCGCCGACATCATGATGAGCTTCCCACTCGAAGCCGCCGCGGAGCGCGCCGCGGCGCGAGTGGGCCGGCCGAAGCTGGCGGCGTTCCTCAAGCGGATCCACGTCCGTCCGGCTTACCGCCGGGCGCTGGAACGGGGCGGCTCCTACATCTACGCGGACGACTGACGGCGGTCAGTCGAGCTTCGCCGGCTGGATGGTCACGCTCTCGCCGCAGCCGCAGGCGTCGGTCTCGTTCGGATTGCGGAACACGAACTTCGCCGAGAGCTTGCTGACCTCGTAGTCGATGACGGTGCCGATCAGGAACAGCACCGCCTTGGGCTCGACCAGGATGGTGACACCCTTGTCCTCGACCACCTCGTCCAACGGACCAGCCTCGGCGGCGTACTCCAGGACGTACTCCTGGCCGGCGCAGCCACCGTTCTTCACACCGACCCTCAGGCCCGCGTAAGGCTTCTCGGCCTTGGCCATGATCTCGCGCACGCGTTCGGCGGCGGCGTCGGACAGCGTCACCACCTTCGGCCGAGGCCGGCGGGCGCGCGGTTGCGGGGTGATGTCGAGGTGGGTCATCAGAACATGTTCAGGGCTAGTTTGGCCTCGTCGCTCATGCGCGAGGGATCCCACGGCGGATCGAACACCAGGTCGACCTTCACCGAGCGGATTTCGGCGATCTCCTTCACCGCATCCTCGACCCAGCCCGGCATCTCGCCCGCGACGGGGCAGCCGGGCGCGGTGAGGGTCATGTCGATGGCCACGTCTTTGTCGTCGGAGACATCGACCTTGTAGATGAGGCCCAGTTCGTAGATGTCGACGGGAATCTCCGGGTCGAAGACCGTCTTCAGCTTCTCGATGAGCTTGTCGGTCAGCACGTCGAGCTCCGCCTGGCTGAGCGGCGGCGACTTGCTGTCGATGGGTGCGGCGTCGTCCATGGGTGTCATGCTACGCGAAGAAGGCCTGAGTTTTGACGAGGGCGTCCACGAAGGCGTCCGCCTCATCCACGGTGTTATATAGGGCGAAAGAAGCGCGCGCGCTCGACGTGACGCCGAAACGCCGCATCAAGGGTTCGGCGCAATGCGTGCCGGCGCGGACCGCCACCCCATAGCGGTCCAGGATCTGAGCCACGTCGTGCGCGTGGGCGCCGTCTACGGTGAAGGACATGATGGCGCCCTTCCCTGGCGCTTCGCCGAGCACCCGAAGCCAGTTCGCCCCGCCCAGGCGCTCGCGCACCCGGGCGTACAATCGGTGCTCGTGCTCGGCGATGGCGCCCCGATCCTGCGCGGCGAGCCAGTCGATGGCCGCCCCCAGGCCGATCGCCTCGAGGATCGGCGGTGTCCCGGCCTCGAAACGGTGCGGCGGGTCGGCGTAGGCGATCTCGTCCTGCGTGACGCTGGCGATCATCTCGCCGCCGCCCTGGTACGGCGGCAGGGCGGCCAGCCGCTCGGCCTTGCCGTAGAGGATGCCGATGCCGGTGGGCCCGTACAGCTTGTGGCCGGAGAAGACGTAGAAGTCGGCGTCGATGTCCTTCACGTCCACCGGCTTGTGTACGATCGCCTGGCAGCCGTCGAACAGCACCAGGGCGCCGACCTCGTGGGCCATCCGCGCCAGGGCCTTGGCGTCGTTGATCGTACCCAGGACATTCGACATGTGGCTCAGCGCCACAAGCCTGGTCTTGGGACCCAGCAGTCGCTGGAACCCCTCGAGGTCCAGGGCGCCGTCGTCGGTGACCGGAGCCCACTTGAGAACCACGCCCTTGCGCTCACGCAGGAAGTGCCAGGGAACGATGTTGGCGTGGTGCTCCATCTCCGAGATCACGATCTCGTCGCCGGCCTGCAGGACGCTGCCAAGGCCGCTGGCGACCAGGTTCACCGCCTCGGTGCCGCCCTTGGTGAAGACGATCTCGTTCACCTCGGCGCCGATGAACGCCGCGGTCTTCCTGCGGGCGGCCTCGTAGGCGTCGGTGGTCTCGTTGGCCAGGGTGTGCAGGCCCCGGTGGACGTTGGCGTAGGAGTACTCCATGGCCCGGCTCATGGCGTCGATCACCGCGCGCGGCTTCTGTGCGGAGGCCGCCGAGTCCAGATAGACCAGCGGCTTGTCGTGCACCTGGCGCGACAGGATGGGGAACTCGGCGCGGATGGCTTCGGCGTCGAAGGGCATGGTCAGACCCTCAACCTTTCCGCCGCCCAGGCGCGGACGAGATCGCGCGCGCCCTCGTGCTCGATCCGGTCGATCACCTCGCCGATGAACGCTTCGGTCAGCAACGCCCGGGCCTCGGCCTCGGGAATCCCGCGCTGGCGGGCATAGAACAGGGCGTCTTCGTCCAGAGCGCCCACGGTGTTGCCGTGCGCGCAAGAGACATCGTCGGCGTAGATCTCCAGCTCGGGCTTGGCGTCCACTTCGGCGCGGTCCGAGAGGATCAACGCGTGGTGCCCCATGCGGGCGTCGGTGCGATCAGCGCCCTGCGCCACCACGATGCGGCCCTGGAACACCGCTCGCGCCTGGTCGCGGACGACACCCTTGGTGAGCTGGCGGGTGGCGCCATCCACGGCCTGGTGGGTGACCGCGGTGGTCAGGTCGGCATGGCGCTTGTCGGCCAGCAGATAGACGCCATCGAGCCGCAGGTCGGCGTGGCCGCCGGGGTGGCGGACCACCGTTTCCAGCCGTTGACGCCGCGCGCCGTCGGTCAGGATCGTCTGAGCGAAACGGGCGCCGGGGGCGAGATCGACGTCCGCCTGGCTGACCGTCACGCCTTCGGCGCCGTCGGTGGCCAGCACGATCCGCTCGACCATCGCGTCCTTGGCAAGGCTGAGCACCAGGCCGGTCTGGCCAAGGTAGCTCCCCGCGTCGCCCTCATAGCTTTCCAGGATCGTCAGGCGGCCGGCGACCCCGACGTCCACCGAGATGCGGGCGGCATGCGCCCCGTCGCCCCGCGAGACGATCCGCAACGCCACGGTCTTGGCCTCTCCGGGGCCGACGCCGACATTCGCTGCGCCCTGACCATTGGCGATGACCAGGACCTCATCGGCCAGGGCGTCGAACGGCCCGGCGGGCAGAGACGCAGCGTCCAGCGCCGTCGAGGGGGCCGGGACCTGACGGATCAGGCCGCGCAGGTTGGTCCAGCGCCAGTCCTCGTCGCGCTTTCCGGGGAGTTC
>DASVNS010000334.1:0-1675 GCA_036383735.1 Phenylobacterium sp.
AGACCCGATAGGTCAGGGCGTCGTTGAACCGGCCGCCGTAGCGCACGCCGAAGGTGGATTCCTGATTTCCGCCGCTGGCGTCGGCGAGGAGTCCGGCTGGTTCCCGCGACGCTCGCGTGATGATGTTGACCACGCCATTGACCGCGTTGGCCCCCCACAGCGTGGCCCCCGGGCCGCTGATCACCTCGATGCGTTCGATGTCGTCGGGCGCGACGGCCTGTACGTCCCACTGCACCCCTGAATAGAGCGGCGTGTAGACGCTGCGGCCGTCGATCAGGACGAGCAGCTTGTTGGAGAAGTTCTGCGCGCCCGGATTGCCGATAAGTCCGCGGGCGGTGACGAAGTACCGGTTGGCCGCGGTCCTCACGACGTGGAGGTTCGGCGCAAGGCGAAGGATTTCAGGGATGCTCTGAGCGCCCGAGCGGGCGATCTGGTCGGACGTGATCACATAGACCGCAGCCGGCGCGTCGCTCAGGCGCTCCGACGTCTTCGAGACCGAGGAAACCTCGATATTGCCGAGGTCTTCGATGGAAAGTTGGTTGAGATCGCCGTCGGACGGTGGCGCTGCGGCGCGTGCGGCCGGAGAGGACGCCAGGGTAAGGAACAGGGCTCCCGCGAACGCGGCGCCGCCACCCCACCCCCGCGCACATGTTGCGTCGTCCATTTTCCGCCACTCTTCAGGTCACCGGCCACCAGAGGCGAGTCGGGGCGGCATTTCAACCTTCGAGGGTCCCGATACAACGCATTCGCGATTGGCTGCGAGAGAGAGGCGCGAAAAATCTTCGCCAGACCGGCCCGGTTCCGCGCGGCAGGTCGCCGAGCGCGTGCGACCGCCACCATGGCACGGACGAGCGGATTAACTCGACGGCCCGATAACTCGGAGAAAGATGGCGGTGACGCAGGGATTCGAACCCTGGATACGCTTTCACGTATGACGATTTAGCAAACCGTTGCCTTCAGCCACTCGGCCACGTCACCGGCTCGCAGGCGCCGAAGCGCCCGCGGGAGGGCGGTTCTTAGCGGACGATGGCCGCTCTGCCTAGCCGGTCGGGGCCGCCAAATTCAAGGGCCGCCTGCCCGGCCGTCGTTCAGCCCTGCGCCAGCCATTGGCGGGCCTGGCGCTGGGCCTCGGCCACATCTTCCGACGCCATCTCGTACGAGATCTCCTTGCGGTAGACCTTGGCTTCGATGCTGCCGCGCATGGCGGCCAGGTTGAACAGCATGTGCGCGGAGACATAGTCGAGCGGCGCACCGCCCTGGCCCGTGGAATAAAGCAGGCCCATACGGAACAGTTCGTCGCCCGTCGCGTCCGGAGTCGGCAGCGGCAGGGCGTCGGACTTCATGTCGATGCTCGCCAGCATGGTTTCTATCCTCGTCCGACCGGCGGCCCCGCTTTGCGGGCCCTTCACCGGTCTACAAGCGAAGAAAACCAAGCTTGCGCTGAACACATGGTTAAGGCCGCCGTTGTACAACCGTCAGGATTCACGCCTGAGACATTCGACCGCACCTTCTCCACCTCAGGTAGCGTCGCGATGGAGTCCGAGGCGTTGGCCCCTCTGCCTGGTCGCATGCGCTCCCGGCGTTCGGCGGCGCCTTGGCAATTCGACAATCCCGCGTTCAGGGAGAGTTCAGGCAATCCCCTTCATGGTCGATCACAAGATGAAGCGCCTTATCC
>DASVNS010000335.1:0-4519 GCA_036383735.1 Phenylobacterium sp.
CCGAACGTCCAGGAGGCCGCCACCACCTCTTGCGGCGGCCGATTCGCCCCGTCGGGGACGATGAACACGCCGACCGACGAGCCCTCGGCGTTCGGCTTGACCACATAGGGCGGCGGCAGCACATGGTCGGCCGCCACGGCGAAGCGGTTGAACAACCCGCCGCCGGGCACGACGACGCCCGCGGCGGCCAGCACCGCCTTGGCCTTGGCCTTGTCCATCGCCAGCGCCGAGGCCAGCACGCCGCAGTGCGTGTAGGGGATCGCCAGGGTTTCCAGCACGCCCTGGACCGCGCCATCCTCGCCCCATTCGCCGTGCAGGGCGTTGAAGCAGACGTCGGGCTTGAGCGACGCCAGCACCTGGGCAAGGTCGCGGCCGGCGTCCACGCGGGTCACCCGCGCGCCCAGGCGCTCGAGCGCGTTGGCGCATTCGCGGCCGGAGACCAGGCTGACCTCCCGCTCGGACGACAGGCCGCCCATCAGGACGGCGACGTGGTGGCCGGAAAGGGGAGCGGTCATGGCGACTCGAAGAGAAGGAGAAAACGTGTCCTGCCGGTGGCGGACGGCGCCGGCCGGGTCAAGGGCGCATGAGTTTCCGTTGCGCCGCGAAACGCTTCAATCGGTCCCCGCCGCCGGCTTCGTCCGGAAATCGACGTCGGAGTTGGCCACCGTGTAGAGGAAGGCCGCCCACACCGCGACATTCTGCGACAGCTCGGCCGGATCGATCTTGTCCAGGGTGTCGTCGGCGGCGTGATGCAGGTCGAAGTAGCGGCTCATGTCCTGGTTGAAGTCGACGAAGGGCACGCCAGCGCCGATCAGTCCCGAGATGTCGGCGCCGCCCAGGCGCGGCGGGGCCAGGCTCACATTCACCTGCAGCTTCGGCAGCACGCTGCGGAACGCCTTCATGGCGTCGTGCCCTGCGGCGGACGGCGGCGTGCTCAGGCTCCAGATCCGCCCCGCGCCCCCGTCGCTTTCGCCGGCCACGATCATCGCGGCCATTTCGTCCTTGTGCGCGGCGGCGTAGGCGCCGGCGGAACCGCCCTGCTCTTCCGAGCCCCACATCACCACGCGGATCGTACGCCGCGGCTTGCCCGGCGCGGCCGCCAGCCTGGCCGCCGCGGTGGTGATGGCGACGCCGGCGCCGTCGTCGATCGCCCCCGTGCCGGGATCCCAGCTATCCAGGTGGCCGCCGACCACGATCACCTCGTCGGGCTTGTCCTTGCCGCGGATCTCACCCGAGATGTTCCAGGCGGTCGCGGCGGGGTTGGTCGACGAGGCCATCTCCAGCTTCACGATGACGGGTTTGCCCCGGGCGACGAGCCGCTCCAGCAGCTCGGCGTCAGGCGGTGAGAGCGCCGCGGCGGGGATGCCGCCCGGAGCAGCGGCCCCGGTGTGCGGCAGACGAGTGTCGTCGGTGGAGATCGAGCGGACCAGGTAGCCCACGGCGCCGCGCTTGGCCGCCTCGACGGGGCCCGACCGCCGCTGGACGCCCACCGCGCCATAGCTGGAGCCGTCCTGCGTGCGCCCCATGGCCTGGGTGACCACCGCGATCTTGCCGGCCAGCGCGCCTGGCGGCTGGTCCAGCATGGACTGGTACGTCTTGAACAGGACGATCGGGGCGGTGACTCCGCCCGCCGGCGTCGGCGAGGAATTGCCCAGTCCGAGGATCGCCAGTTTCTGCGGCCAGGGGCCGACCACTTCGGCCGACTCCGCGCCCCGCGACCACGCCGGCGTCGTGAAAGTCTCCGCCCTGACGTTCTCGAAGCCCAGGGCCTTCAGCTTGGCGACGCCCCAGTCGCGCGCCCGCTCCATGGCCGGCGAGCCGACCATCCGGGGCCCGACCTCCGAGGTCAGCGACTCGACCACATCCCAGGCGGTGGTGTCGGTCAGCGCCCTGTCGCTCACGGCGGCGGCTCCCGCGGCGAGATCCTGGGCGAAGGCGGGGGAACCGGCCGCCAGGGCCGCGGCGAAGGCGAGCTTGGAAAGGATGCGCATGCATCGCCGGTGCGCTGCGCCGGGCTTCACGTCAAGGGCCAGGACCCGAGCGCTAGATCCGGTCGATCAAACCGCCGTTGGCGTCGAGCACGAATGCGTCCGGCGTGTGCAGGTTGCGCCAGAGGTCGTGGGCGTCGAGGTCCAGGAGTTTGGCCACATAGATGCTCAGCACCGTCCCGTGGGTCACGGCCAGCAGCGGACGGACGGGATGGCGGGCCAGGGCGGCGGCCAGGCGCTCGCCGGCCTCTTCGGCGCTCTCTTCGCCGGGCGCCGGCGACTTGGGATTGGCGAACACCTGGGCGATCTCCTCGCGGAACTCCTCTTCGGTCCCGAACGAGACGTGTTGGCGCTTGTACTCGTGCAGCCCGTGCTCGACCTCGACCGCCAGGCCGAGGCGCTGGCCGATGATTTCGGCGGTCTGCAGGGCTTTCGGCTCGGGGCCGGAAATGGCGGCCTTGGCCCCGAACGGGATCAGCTTCTCGGCGAGGGCGGCGACGGCGTCGCGGCCTTCGGGGCACAGGCCCCACTGCGGCGGCGGGATGTCGCGGTCGATCACCGGCCGGCCATGACGAACCAGGATGAGCGACGCCGTCTTCATGCCGGCTTGCCGATCCGCTTGATCTCCCAGTGGAGATCGATCCCGGTCTTCGCCTTCACATCCGCCCGCACCGCTTCGCCGAGGCCTTCGAGGTCCGTGGCGGTCGCCTCCCCCGTATTGATCATGAAGTTGGAGTGCAAGGTCGAGAACATAGCCCCACCATAAGGCTTTCCGCGCCACCCGGCTTCATCGACGAGCTGCCACGACGAATGGCCGGGAGGATTCTTGAACGTCGAGCCGCCGGTCTTGTCGCGGATCGGCTGCGTCGTCTCACGCCGGGCGGTGATCTCGGCGATCCGCGCCTGCACGGCCCGCGGTTCGTCGAGGCGGCCCTCATAGGTCGCTTCGACCCAGATGATGTCGCCAGGCGCCTCGGAGTGGCGATAGGTGTAGCCGAAGTCCGACAAGGCCAGCTCCCGCCGCGTTCCGGAGCGATCGTAGCCCCAGGCGGAGACAAGCACGTCCTTGGTTTCGGAACCGTAGCAGCCGGCGTTCATCGCCAAGGCCCCGCCGATGGAGCCCGGAATGCCGGCGTAGAATTCCAGCCCCGCGATCCCCGCCTTCGCCGCCGCCCGCGCAACCGTGGCGTCCAGCGCCGCCGAGCCCGCGACCACGCGCCGGGTCGCGGGATCGGCCTCGACGCCGGCGAAATTGCGCCCGGCCAGCCGGATCACGGCGCCTGGGACGCCGCCATCGCGGACGATGACATTCGACCCGACGCCCAGAACCGTCACCGGCACGTCGAGGGCCAGGCCTTTCAGGAAGACCGCGAGATCCTCGTGGTCGGCGGGCAGGAACAGCAGCTCGGCGGCCCCGCCCACCCGGAACCAGGTGAACGGCCCCAGTACCTCGTCGCGCAGCAGCTTGCCTCGCACCTTCGGCAGGTCGTCGCGCCAGTCGCCGCTCACTTGGGGAGCGCCTCCAGGTCGCCGGGCAGCGCATAGGCCCAGTTGGTGATGTCGCCGGCGCCCAGCAGGACGACCAGATCGCCGGACGCCGTCTCGCCGCCCACCAGCCCCGCAAGGGCCGAGGGCCCGGAAAGCGGCAACACCCGGCGGTGCCCATAGCGGCGCAGGCCTTCGACCAGGCTGTCCCGGCTGACCCCGTCGAGCGGCGCCTCGCCCGCGGCGTAGACGTCGGCCACGACCACGGTGTCGGCGTCGTTGAAACAGGCGCAGAATTCCTCGAACAGGTCGCGCAGGCGCGAGTAGCGATGCGGCTGCACCACGGCCACGACCTTGCCCTGGGTCACCGCCCGGGCGGCCTTCAGCACCGAAGCGATCTCCACCGGGTGGTGTCCGTAGTCGTCGACCACGCGCACGCCGTTCGCCACGCCTGTGGTGGTGAAGCGCCGCTTCACCCCGCCGAATTCCGCCAGGCCCTTGCGGATGCCCGCCTCATCCATTCCCAGCTCGCGCGCCACGGCCACGGCGGCCAGCGAGTTCAGCACGTTGTGGTGGCCCGCCATCGGCAGGTGCAGGTCCTCGAACCGCATCGGCGGCCCCTCATGCGGCCGGATCACCGCGTCGTAGCGGGCGCCGTCCGGGCCCATGGTGATATTTTCAGCGCGCACCTCCGCCTGCGGATTGACCCCATAGGTCACCAGGCGACGGTTCTCGACGCGGGCGGCCATGGCCTGGACCTCGGCGTGGTCCGTGCAGATGGCCGCGAAACCGTAGAAGGGGATGTTCTCCACGAAGTCGCGGAAGGCCTTTTTCACCGCTTCGAAGTCGCCGTAGTGGTCCAGGTGCTCGGGGTCGATGTTGGTGACCACGGCGGCGGTGGATTTCAACTTCAGGAAAGTGCCGTCGCTCTCATCGGCCTCGACCACGATCCACTCGCCGGTCCCGACCTTGGCGTTGGTCCCGTAGGTGTTGATGATCCCGCCGTTCACCACCGTCGGATCCAGGCCGCCGGCGTCCAGCAGCGA
>DASVNS010000336.1:0-2329 GCA_036383735.1 Phenylobacterium sp.
AGGGGCTGCGCTTCGCGATCCGCGAAGGCGGCCGCACCGTGGGTTCGGGCGTCGTGTCGAAGATCCTCAAGTAGGCCACGCGCCGACCTGACCACGAACAAAGGGGCCGCCGGATCACTCCGGCGGCCCTTTTGCTTGGGCGGGGCCGGATTGGCTCCGCCATTGGCTCGTGACCGCGAATTAAGCTGCCGCCTCGGGGCCCCCCTCGCTAGATTTGGGCCGAGGCCTTCGGCCTTGGGAGAGAGCAGGATGCGTCCTCGAACGATCCTTGCGGCGGCGCTGGCGGGCGGGCTCGGCGCAGGCGCCGCGCAGGCCGCCTCCATCGAGGTCAAGGACGCCGTGGTCCGTGTGACCGTGGTCCCGGAGAACCGCACGGACATCAGGGTCGAGATCATCTCCGCCAACCCCCGGCTCCCGCTCACGGTCCGCAGCACCGCCGGCCGCACCACCCTCGACGGCGGCCTGGACCGGAAGATCCGCAGCTGCGGTGGCTCAGGCGAGCACGCGTCCGTCGATGTGCGCGGCCGGGGCAGCTTTTCGTATCCCGAAATGCCGCGGGTGGTGATCCACGCGCCGCGCGACGTGCAGATCGCCTCGGGTGGCGCGGTGTTCGGCGCCATAGGCCGTTCGGACAGCCTCGAGCTGGGCAATTCCGGCTGCGGCGACTGGACTGTCGCCAATGTGGGCGGCCAGGCCAAGATCATCCAGGCCGGCTCCGGCGACACCCGGATGGGATCGGCCGGCTCGCTGCAGGTGCGGGTCGCGGGCTCGGGCGACGTGGCTGCCGCCGACGTCGGGGGCGGCCTGGCGGTCAGTATCGCGGGCTCCGGCTCGACCCGCGTGACGTCGGTCTCGGGACCGCTGCAGATCTCGGTGGCGGGCTCCGGAGACGTCCACGTGGCCGGTGGCCGCGCCACAAGGATGAAGGTCTCGATCGCCGGTTCGGGCGATGTCGATTTCGGGGGAATCGCGGACAGCCTCAAGGCGCGCATCGCCGGCGCCGGTGACGTGCGCGTGGCCCGGGTCAGGGGCGAGGTTTCCAAGAGCATCATGGGCTCGGGGTCCGTCCGGGTCGGCGACTGACGGCGATGGCGCCCGCGCGGTGGGGCGCACCGTCGAACTAAGGGGCCGCGCCCCTTGACGGGGGCGAGTCGCGTAGGTATTACCGCGCCTCCTGTTGGACCGGCTGTGTACTTCAAAGCGATTTGAGGTGCAGACGCGGACCGCGGAACGGCTCGAGACAGTGCTTAAATCAAGCGTTTCGGGAGTAGGCCCTCGCGGGTTCGCGCGGGCCTAAATCGTTTGTGCGGACTTTCGCGTACGACCTCTCATCCGAGAGTTCGGGCTGGTCTTTGAAATGGTCGAGATCACGCGGACGCCCGCCGTCTGTAGGGAAACGTAAGAGCGATATGGCTCAAAACATTCGCATCAGGCTGAAAGCCTTCGATCACCGCGTGCTGGACCATTCCACCCGCGAGATCGTGAACACGGCCAAGAGGACCGGCGCCGCTGTGCGCGGCCCGATCCCGCTGCCGACGCGCATCGAGAAGTTCACCGTCAACCGTTCGCCGCACATCGACAAGAAGTCGCGCGAGCAGTTCGAAATCCGCACGCACAAGCGCGTGCTCGATATCGTCGACCCCACCCCGCAGACCGTGGACGCGCTCATGAAGCTCGACCTGTCCGCCGGCGTGGACGTCGAGATCAAGCTCTAAGGGGATTGATCCGATGCGAACCGGCGTAATCGCCAAGAAACTCGGTATGGCTCGCTTCTTCGATGAAGTCGGCGCCCACGTACCGGTGACCGTGCTCAGCCTCGAGGGCTGCCAGGTCGTCGCCCAGCGCACCAAGGACAAGGACGGCTACGTGGCCCTCCAACTCGGCGCGGGCGCCAAGAAGCCGAAGAACACCTCCAAGGCGCTGCGCGGCCATTTCGCCAAGGGCGAAGTCGAGCCGAAGGCCAAGGTGGTGGAGTTCCGGGTTTCCGAGGACAACCTGATCGACGTGGGCGCGGAAATCACCGCCGACCACTTCGTCGTTGGCCAGAAGATCGACGTCACCGCGACGACGGTCGGTAAGGGCTTCGCCGGCGCCATGAAGCGCTGGAACTTCGGCGGCCTTCGCGCCAGCCACGGCGTGTCGGTGTCGCACCGCTCGATCGGTTCGACCGGCGGCCGACAGGACCCGGGCAAAACCTTCAAGAATAAGAAGATGCCTGGCCACATGGGCGCCGACCGCATCACCACGCTCAATCTCCGCGTCGTGCAGACCGATGTCGAACGCGGCCTGATCATGATCGAGGGTGCGGTGCCCGGCTCCAAGGGCGGTT
>DASVNS010000337.1:0-10400 GCA_036383735.1 Phenylobacterium sp.
GAACGACTTCGAGGCGCCAGGCGAGTTCGACCGGGTGGTCTCGGTGGAGATGTTCGAGCACATGGCCAACTGGCGCGCCCTGCTGACCCGGGTGAAGGGTTGGCTGAAGCCGGACGGCCGCCTGTTCATCCACGTCTTCACCCACAAGACCACGCCCTACCGGTTCGATATCGAGGACGAGGCCGACTGGATCGCCAAGCACTTTTTCTCCGGCGGCGTCATGCCCAGCCACGGCCTGGTGGCCCAGTTCCCGGACCTGTTCGCGCTCGAGCAGGACTGGCGCTGGAGCGGAGCGCACTACGAGAGGACCGCGCTCCACTGGCTGGAGCTCTACGACCGCAACATCGGCAAGATCCGGCCCGTGCTGGACAGCGTCTACGGCGCCGAGGCGACGCTCTGGCATCGCCGCTGGCGGCTGTTCTTCCTCGCGACCGCCGGCCTCTTCGGCCATCGGGGCGGCAGCGAATGGGGCGTCAGCCACTACCGGCTGCGGCCGGCATAGGCCGGGGCTGGGGGGACCATGCTGAGACTGATCGCCGTCTACTTCGCCACAGCGCTGGCCATCGCCGCGCTCGACATCGTCTGGCTGACCCAGGTCGGGCCGAAGGTTTACTTCCCGACCCTCGACGCGGTGGCCCTGCCGACAGCGCGGCTGGCCCCGGCGGTGGTCTTCTACGTCGTCTACATTCTGGGCGTGGTGGTGCTGGCGGTCTGGCCGACCCGCGACCAGCCGCTCGTCAAGACCACCCTCACCGGCGCCATGCTGGGCGCGCTCTGCTACGCCACCTACGACCTCACCAACCAGGCGACGCTGAAGGTCTGGGCCACCCACATCACCCTGATCGACATCAGCTGGGGCACGTTGCTGACCGCGGCGGGCGCCACGGTGGGCGGCCTGGTTCTCCGGCGGATGAAGGAATAGCGGCAGGCCTATCCCGCCAGCTTCGCAAAGGCGTCCACGAACGCGAACCACGCGGGCGTCTGGGCGAAGAGCGGGCCGATGAAGCCGAACGACAGGATCGCCGCGATGCCGATCAGATAGGCCGGATGCGGCTTGCCGCGCGTGCGCCAATCATAGATCACGCCGGCCAGCAGGATCAGGCTGACGATCACGGTGTCGGGGCCGCCCAGCGCCGGCGGCGGGGGCGGGGCAAGACCGGGGCGCACGCCCGGCCCGCCGCCGGTGGCGATCAGGAAGCCGATACGCCCCGCCGCCGCCGCCAGCGCGCCGCAGGTCGCCACCAGCATGAACCGCTTGTGCCATTCCCAGCGGTTGATGTTGGCGATGGCCGCAACGAAGAAGCCGGCGAACAGGGTGAGCGAGCCCAGCGGCAGCCACATGAACGCTCGCGCCTGGTCCCCGTAGCCCTCCGCCAGTTTCACGTGCAGCGTGTGCAGGGCGACGGTCAGGCCCAGGAACACCATGGCCGTCGCCAGGGAAATGCCCACCAGGCCAAAGGCCCGGTGGTGCTGCAACCGCCCCTGCGCAGCCAGCACCGTCTGCGAGAGCAGAAGCAACGTCCAGGCCGAGAAGACCAGTCCGTGCAGGTGCAGGATCGGTGTCCCGCCCTTGAACGTGCCGGCGCCCAACTGCAGCCAGTAGGTCCCGGCGAAACCGCCGAAGGCCAGCAACGCGCAGGCGCCTGCCATCCACACGTAGATCGAACTTACTCGGGCGCCTTCACGCGCCAGGATCGCCGCCGTCATCGTGACCTCCCCAGAGAACCGCGCCGCAGCATGCCGCCATCCGCACAACGACGCTACGTCGATTTCGCGCCAGCAACCGTCGGGGAAACACAGCGACACCAAGCGTGTTTGGCTGCCCGGCGACGCAGGGCATAAACCGGCGCCATGATCCCGTTCATCGACCTGCAGACCCAGCGGCAGCGGCTGGGCCAGCCCCTTGAGGAGGCGATCCTCAAGGTCGTCCGCTCCGGCGCCTACGTCATGGGCCCGGAGATCGCCCAGTTCGAGACCGAGCTCGCCGCCTTCGGCCAGGCGCCGCATGCGCTGTCCTGCGGCTCGGGCACCGAAGCCCTGGTCCTGCCGCTGATGGCCTGGGAGATCGGTCCGGGCGACGCCGTCTTCTGTCCCTCCTTCACCTTTGCCGCGACCGCCGAGGCGATAGCGCTGGTAGGGGCCTCGCCGGTGTTCGTCGACGTCCTGCCCGATACCTACAACCTCGACCCCGAGAAACTGGACGCCGCGATCGAGGCGGTGAAGGCGCAGGGCCAGTTGACGCCGCGCGCGGTGATCGCGGTGGACCTGTTCGGCCAGCCTGCGGACTATCCCGCCATCGCCGCGATCTGCGCGAAGCATGGGCTGAAGCTGATCTCGGACTCGGCCCAGGGCTTCGGCTGCACGCTGGGCGGCCGGCATCCGATCCAATGGGCCGACGTCACGACCACCTCGTTCTTCCCGGCCAAGCCGCTGGGCTGCTACGGCGACGGCGGGGCCGTGCTTTCGAAGGACGCCCGGTTCCACGACCTGTTGGTCAGCCTGCGCGTGCACGGCCAGGCGGTGAAGTCCGACCTTGAGGGCCGCACCTTCGACCATGACCCCAAGTACCTGAACATGCGGGTCGGGATGAACAGCCGGATGGATACGATCCAGGCCGCCGTGCTGTTGCAGAAGCTGAGCATCTTCGCCGACGAGATCGTCGCCCGGAACCAGGTCGCGGCCCGCTACGCCGACGGTCTGGCCGACGTTGTCCGGGTTCCGCCGGTGATCGCGGGCGGCGCGTCGGTGTGGGCGCAATATGTGATCGAGACCCACGATCGCGACGGCCTGGCCGCCCACCTGCGCGACCAGGGCGTTCCGACGGCGGTGTACTATCCCGTGCCGCTGCACCGGCAGGCGCCCTACGCCGGCTACCCGCAACCCTGCGGGCTGCCGGTGACGGAGGCGGCGGCCGGAAACGTCCTGGCCCTTCCGATGCACGCCTATCTGACCGCATCGGACCAGGACCACGTCATCTCGTCGATCCGCCACTTCCTGAGCCGCGCCGCGTAAGGACGCTTGCCTTGCAAGGCGCAGCGTGAGACGACCGTTTCAAACGAGCGTTTGATGGGTGGAACGTCGGGGCGAAGTCGCTTGCCCTAGCGTCCGAAGATCTTCAGCCAGAGGCCCGCCAGGCCGAGCAGGATGAACGCCCACATCGCAAGGGACAGCAGAAGGGGAACGATCACTCGCATGCTAGGCTCGGCCCTCCCCCAAGGCGATCTCAAGACCATGATTGGCCCACAAGCCTTGCGAAGACCAGTCGATTCACGCGCCAGGACTGCAACCGTCGCGCCTGTTCAACCGACGGGGGACTCCATGAGCGCGATCCGGACATCGAAAATCCGCACCCGTCGCCTGTCGACATGAGCCGCGCCGAGCGGCTGTAACCCACCTGACGCCAACGCCGAGCGCGGCGCGCCGGCCCGATTTTCAAACCGAGAGGAAACCTATGGGACGTCTATCCGGCCGTACGGCCATCATCACGGGCGCGGCAAGCGGCATCGGTCGGGCGGCCGCCAAGATGTTCTCGGCCGAGGGCGCGAACATGGTCATCTCCGACGTCTCCGACGCGGTGGACGCCACTGCGGATGCGATCAAGGCCGCCGGCGGCAAGGTGCTCGTCGTGAAGGGCGACGCCGGGGAGGACGCCTTCGTCAAATCGCTGGTGAACAGCGCCGTGGCCGAATTTGGGAAGCTGGACGTGTTCTGGGCCAACGCCGGCATTTCGGGCGGCGTGCCGCCGATGCATGCGCAGACCGCCGCCGACTGGGCGGAGATCCTGCGGGTGAACCTGATCGGCGTGTTCCTGGGCGTGAAGTACGCCTCCGAAGCCATGATCCCCAACGGCAAGGGCTCGATCATCTGCACCGCCTCTGTCGGCGGCATCCGCTACGGCGCCGGCAACGCGGCCTACTCGGCGTCGAAGGCCGGCGTCATCAACCTGGTCCAGATCGCCTCGAACGAATTGTACGGCACCGGCATCCGGGTCAACGGCGTCGCCCCCGGCCTGATCGAGACCGGTATGACGCAGTCGATGTTCGACAGCGTCCGCGCCCGCGGCAACGAGGCCAAGATCGGCCAGCTCAACCCGACCACTCGCTATGGCCACCCCGAGGAGATCGCCGCCACCGCCCTCTTCCTGGCGTCGGACGAGTCCTCCTATGTGAACGGCCAGACGATCCCCGTGGACGGCGGCCTGTCGAGCTCGCACCCGGTGGTCCGCAAGCGCTGATCCTCCACCGATCCTACTCGGATAGCGCCAGGCCGCCGCGATGGGCGGCCTGGTCGCAGGCGGATCGATTCGACTGCGAGGCGGTACCGCTGCACAGGGCCGGGTGCGGGGAAGGACAAACGCACCGGACGCCCCAAGCCGTCGCCGATGTCCGCTCTTGGCCAGCGTGCGAACGGGAGAATCGACCCATCTCTCCACCCTATAGGCGACCACCATACCCTCTGCTCGTCCTGGGCTGCCCCAACCCGTCAAATCCCCAGTGCGGAGGAACTAATGCAGCGCGCCCCGGCGCCACTTCCACGGCGGCAAGCCTTCCCGCCGCGGCGCGAGCCAGCGGACTGCGGCCAGGGCTCCGAGGGCCACGGCGATCCCGGCAACGAAACCGGCGACGGCAGTGGCCGGAAGCCGCACCGTTCCCAGCGTTGTCCGCCCGGGCGTCATCCAATGGACCAGTTCGCCGCTCGGCTGTTCTTGCGTGAGTTCCTCGGTGGGCAGGGACATGGGAATGCTCCAGCTGACACCAGCAGCTAACCCGCGCCGCTGCCGGGGGTTCCGTGTACGGCCCCGCCTGAGGTAGAAGGCCCGACCTCGCATTCACGACTGCCGCTCGGGACCATGGCCGGACACTCAAAGTTCAAGAACATCATGCACCGCAAGGGCCGCGCCGACAGCGCCCGGTCCAAGCTGTTCTCCAAGCTCGCGCGCGAGATCACCGTGGCGGCCAAGGCCGGCATGCCCGATCCCGCCATGAACGCGCGCCTGCGGCTGGCGGTGAACAACGCCAAGAGCGAGTCCCTGCCCAAGGACGTGATCGACCGCGCCATCAAGAAGGCGGCGGGCGGCGACGCCGAGTCCTATGACGAGATCCGCTACGAGGGCTTCGGTCCCGGCGGCGTCGGGGTCATCGTCGAGGTGCTCACCGACAACCGCAACCGCTCGGCCTCCAACGTGCGCTCGACCTTCACCAAGTGCGGCGGGAACCTGGGGGAGACCGGCTCGGTTTCCTTCATGTGGGACCGGGTGGGCCAGATCACCTATGATCCGAAGGCGGGCTCCGAGGACAAGGTCATGGAAGCCGCGATCGAGGCCGGCGCCGACGACGTCGAGACCGACGAGGACGGCCACACGATCTACACCGCCTTCGAACAGCTTTCGGACGTGGCGGGAGCCCTGGAAGCCGCCCTCGGCCCCGCCAAGTCCACCCAGCTCGCCTGGCGCCCCAAGGCGCTGACCCCGCTCTCCGGCGACGCGGTCGGCACGCTGATGAAGCTGATCGAAACGCTGGAAGACGACGACGACGTGCAGAACGTCTACTCCAACGCCGACATCTCGGCCGAGGACCTGGAGAAGCTCGCAGGCTGATGGCCAAGCCTCCGGAGGATCGGCGGGTCACCGACCTGCGCCGCTACCGGCAGGCCCGGGAGAAGGCCGCACGCACCCCGCCTCCGAAGCGCAAGCGCGTCACCGAGTCCTTGCTGGGTTCGAACCCCAAGGCTGGGCTGATCCTGCTTGTCGTGGCCGTCGTGCTCGCCGCCCTCTACGTGGTCCCGCTGTTGGTCTGACTCTTCGCCCGCAGATCCGGTAGGCTCCTCTCCCGATCAGGGCGGAGACCTTCATGCAGCACCTCATCAGTCTGGCCGTCTGCGCTGCGGCGCTAGGCCTCGCCGGAGCGGCCCAGGCCGGCCCCAGCTATGTCTCCATCGTGCAGGAGACGATGCTCGAGGTTCCGGCGGAGACCGCCTGGGCGAAGGTGAAGGGCTACTGCCAGCTAGGCGCGTGGTTGAAGACCAGCTGCGACATCACGTCGGGCAAGGACGGCGAGCTGGGCGCGATCCGCAAGATCGGCGAGCGGACCGAAGAGGTGATCGTGGCGGTCACGCCCTTCTCCTACGCCTACGCCGACGTCGATCCGCAGATGTTCTACCACGGCGCCGTCGAGGTCCGTCACGTCAGCCGGACCCGCTCCAAGCTGATCTACAGCCTGTTCTTCGACCAGGCCTCGACGCCCACCGAACAGCGCCCCGCAGACACCGCACGGCGGCAGGCCATGTTCGCCGACGTGCTGGCCGGCATGAAGGGTGCGGCCGAGGCGAAATAGCTTCACTACAAAAATGACACCGCCGTCACTTTTGTTGACGCGACGCCTCCCCGCTCGCATGATCGGGAAAACAAAGGTGAGGAACTTCAACATGTCTGCCGACGGCAACATTACCAAGGACATCATCTACGACGCCGTCGCGCCCGACGACTTCGAGGCCATGCTGGAGCTGGATCGGTACGGCAGCCGCTCGACGGCCTTCGACAAGATCATCTCGGCGACCCACGATCATTTCTGGGACCCGCTGGATCCCCGGTACATCGACTTCTCCGAGCCCTTCGACATGGAGAACCAGATGCTCCTGCCAGAGGACATGATCGTCTCCCTGCAAACCAAATACGTTTCGGACCGCCTGTCCGATCCGAAAGACCGCATCCGGTTCGTGAACCAGTTCGCGCTGCGCAGCTTCTCCTCGATCCTGCATGGCGAGCAGGGGGCGCTGAACCTGTCGGCCAGCCTGTGCCATGTGCTCAAGGACCAGGGCGCGCAGGAATACGCCGCCAACCAGACCCGTGAGGAAGCCCGCCACGTCACGGCGTTCGCCAAGTACATCAAGGTCCGCTGGGGACGGCCGGTGGAATGCGGCCCGACGCTGAAGGCGTTGCTGGTCGACATCATCGGCAGCCCGGAAGTCTATAAGAAAATCATCGGGATGCAGATGCTGGTGGAAGGCCTGGCGATGGGCGCCTTCGCCACCTTCTTCAAGGTCACCAACGACCCGCTCTGCAAGAAGCTGATGCAACTGGTGATGACCGACGAGGCCTTCCACCACAAGTTCGGGAAGATCTGGGCCGACCGCACCATCCCGCATCTGTCCGAGAAGGAGCACGAGATCATCGAGCTCTGGGCCGCCCAGTGCTTCCAGACCCTGCTGTTCAATCTGGTGGGCCCGACCCAGCAGCGGAGCCTGTACGAAGAGTTCGGGCTCGACCCGGACGTGGTGATCGCCGAACTGGCCGACATCATCAACGACGACAGCCGCCGCAAGAATATGAAGGAGCAGACCAACATCTTCCGCGTGCTGGTGAAGACCCTGCTGAACGCCGGGATCGTCACCGAACGCACCCGCGCCTTCTACGCCATGTACGTCGACGTCGACGAACTCAGGGCCGAGGGCGACACCATGGTGGGCGATGCCATCGCCGAGGAAGGCATCCGCTACCTCCAGGAGATCAATTTCGCCGACAAGGCCAAGCAGGTGCTGATCGCCGCCGAATAGCGGCGAGGGCCGGTAACACGCCTGACCAAACCGTTCAGCCGGGGGTCATCGGGCGCGTGCGTCTCTACACCGCGCGCCCAAGGGCGTTCATTTCCGTTCAATCTTCGTATATTGCACCGCAGCATGATCCAGCGCCTCATCCTCGCCGCGGTTGCGGCCTGCCTGATGCTCGCCCCGGCCGCGGCGCAGGCCGCCATCGAGCCCACCGGTCGCATCGAACTCTCCAAGATGATGGGTCGCTGGTACGAGGTCGCGCGGGTGCCGAACGCGCTGCAGAACGGCTGCCAGGCGGGGGCTTCCGATTGGACGCCCCAGGCCCAGGGCTTCGCCGTGGTGCAATCCTGCCGCAAGAACGGCCCGACCGGGCCGCTGAAGGTATGGAAAGCCAAGGCCACGGTCGCCGATCCGCAGACCAACGCGAAGTTCAAGATGAGCTTCTTCGGCGGCGTGGTCAGCCAGGACTATGTGGTCGTGGAGCATCGCCCCGATCAGGGCTGGCTGGTGCTGGCCACCGCCAACGGCAAGTACCTTTGGCTCATGTCGCAGAGGCCCACCCTGCCGGCCGCCATCAGGGCCCAGGCCCTCGCCCGTATCCGCCAGCTGGGCTTCGACGTCGGACGCCTGGAATTCCCGCTGCCGGGCCGAAGCTGACGGCGCCGCTTGCCAGCGGAACGTAGGCGGAACAAGGTGGCGAGGATGGACCTCACCGTTGTCACCCTCTCCCGGCCGGAGACCACCGCCACCGTCACCCGGGGCGCGGCGCGCCTGCTGACCGCATTGGGCTATGCGCCGCTGGCCGAGGTGACGCTGCCGAACGGCCGGCGCGCCGATCTCATGGCGCTGGGGCCCAAAGGCGAGATCTTCATCGTCGAGGTGAAATCTGGGGTGGAGGATTTCCGGGTGGACCTCAAATGGCCCGAGTATCAGCCCTATTGCGACATCTTCGCCTTCGCCGTCGCCCCGGAATTCCCGCGCGAGATCCTGCCTGACGAACCCGGCCTCATCGTCGCCGACGCCTTTGGCGGCGCCGTGTTGCGCGACGCGGTTGTCGCGCCGTTGGCGGGCGCGCGCCGCAAAGCCCTCACCCTCGCCTTCGCCCGGCTGGCGGCGCTGCGGGCGGGCGGGGTCCAGGCGACGGACCTCTGACGGCCCGCGCCGTCAGCCCGGATCGGGGCCGGTGATCAGCGCGGCGCCCGCTTGGCCAGGATCCGCTGGAGGGTCCGGCGGTGCATGTTGAGGCGGCGGGCCGTCTCCGAGACGTTGTGGTTGCAGAGCTCGTAGACGCGCTGGATGTGCTCCCAACGCACGCGGTCCGCGCTCATCGGGTTCTCCGGCGGTGCGGGCGCGGTGTCGCCGCGGGCCAGGAGCGCGCGGACCACGTCGTCGGCGTCCGCAGGCTTCGAAAGGTAGTCCACGGCGCCGGCCTTCACCGCCTGCACGGCCGTGGCGATGTTCCCGTAGCCGGTGAGCATGATGATCTTGGCGTCGGGCCGCGCGTCGCGAACGGCCTCCACCACCTTCAGGCCCGAACCGTCCTCCAGGCGCATGTCCAGCACCGCGTAGGCCGGCGCGTGGCTGCGCACGGCGGCGATCGCCTCCTGTACGCTGCCGACCAGGGTCGGCTCGAAACCGCGCTGCTCCAACGCTCGACCCAGGCGGTTCCGCAAGGGGGCGTCGTCGTCCAGCACCAGCAGGGTCTTGTCGGCCAGGGCGGTGACTTCAGCGGACAGATCGGTCATGCGTCGTCCCTTTGTCTGAACTGCGTCGGAGTGTCGCAGCTAAACGCGTTTGTGCAAGCTTCGCTGCGTGTACGTCAAACAACCTCAACTATTGAGCGATCCCAGCGGGCGGCCACCACCGCCCCGCGTGGCTTGCCGTTCTGGAACGTCACCTTCGCGCCGGTGCGCTCCAGCAGCGTCTTGGAAATGAAGAAGCCCAGGCCCATGCCGATATGGCCGGTGCGTGAGCCTTCGGCGCCGGGGCGGCTGGTGACGTAGGGCTCGCCCAGCTTGGCCAGGATTTCCGGCGCGAATCCCGGGCCGTCGTCGCGCACCTCGATGGTGACGCTGTCGGCGTCGAACCGGGCGCTGACCAGGATCTCGGACTGGGCGAAGTCGACGGCGTTCTCCACGAAGGTGGTGAAGGCGTGGGTGATCTCGGGCAGGCGGCGGATGTCCGGGGTCTTCACCCCCTTGGCGCCGGTGACGATGGCCTCGACGCGGACCTCCTTGGAGGCGTTGGCGTGCGGCTCGATCACCTCCTGCACCAGCTGGCGCAGCGACAGGCGCTCGTGCACCTCGTCGGTGGCCTTGTCCGGCGTGGCGGCCAGGCGCTTGAGGATCTCGCGGCAGCGTTCGGCCTGGGACTGCAGGAGCTCGGCGTCCTCCTTCACCTGGGCGGTCGGCGCCTCACGGATCATCTCCTTGGAGACGATCGAGATGGTGGCCAGCGGCGTGCCCAGCTCGTGCGCCGCGGCGGCGGCCAGGGCGCCCAGGGCCGACAGCCGCTGTTCGCGGGCCAGCACCGCCTGGGTGACGTCCAGGGCCAGCGCCATGCGTGCGGCCTCCACCACCGACTGGCGCACGAAGCCGGCGATCAGGGCGATGCCGGCCACGTTGGCGACCCCGGACATGATCCGGTACTCGACCGTCAGCCGCGGTTCCTCGGCCACGCCGGGGTAGTTCAGCGCCACCACAGCCAGCATCAGCGACACGATCGAGGCCAGGCCGCCCACCAGCAGCAGCGGCCGCAGCGGCAGGGTGGCCGCCGCCAGGGTCACCGGCGCCAGCAGGATCAGTATGAAGGGGTTCGCCGTGCCGCCGATCAGGCCCAGCAGGAAGGACATCTGC